>NZ_PJAT01000089.1 GCF_002836715.1 Psychrobacter sp. 4Dc | reverse complement strand
ACATATTTAGCTCTTTTTGATGATATTGTTAAGAAACTCGGTGAGCTTGGTAAAGTAAATAAAAAAGCGAAAAAAATATATGATGAAGCTCAAAATAAAATTAATGAACAAGATGTTTATGAGAATTATTTAATTGAGCAGTTAGCTTCAAACTCGCTAATTCCGAAGCTTGACACTAATTTTCTTGATATTCTTCGTCAACTTAGGAATAAGTCAGCCCATCCTTCTGGACACCGAGCTTCAGCAGAAGAAGCTAGATTTATATTTTACGAATCCATAAATCGTTTTTTATCTAAACCAATTCTTACTACTACTCAGTTGGTAGACGATATTTTAGCTCGCTTAAATGATCAGCATTTCTTTCCGTCAAGTAGTATAAATAAAATAGCTGATATCGTAAAAAAGGAAATACTAAATATTCATCATGAAACATTTCCATACCTTATTAACAAAGTTTTAGAAAAATATTTGAACTCTAACTCCGATCTTAAGAGAAATTCTGGATTTTTCTTAAATGGACTCGCTCATCTAAAAGATGATCAACTGTCAATCTGCTTAAAAAAATATGTTATAGATATAAAATGTTCAGACTCAAAATGCTCAAGCATAATATTACAAATAATATCAGCTAATGGTTCTCTATTATCAAACTTAGAACCCGTTACCTTTGATAGATTAAAAGCTGTTATTTCAGATAGCATAGAAAACGTCAAACCATCTGACGATGATTCAGCATTTTCTCACCCATCAGCAGTTTTAAATTCCATTTTGCAAGATTGTGGGGAAGACTTGATAGTTAGTCAGTTTAAAGAGCAATTAATACAGTTGTTCCGAAAAAATATATTTAGCATTAGTTTCATCTCACGTATGTCTGGCAACGAAAAAGTAATAAAACTCTATCTGGAAGAAGCATATAGAAAAGCTGGCTCAAACGATTTCAACACAGCAAATAACTTCTCAGAAAATATAACAGGTGTTGATAACTATCTGTTTGAATCGTTAACAGGAGAACAGGCATCTGAACTTATCATTAATATATACAAAGCAGCGGAATATGGTGCATGGCGAGCCGAATCATTAAAAAGTTCAGAGTTTTCTTCAATTCCTAAGATTAAAGGTATTGCTATAGGATATATGCGATCTAATAAAGTGGATGTTAGATCTAAATTTGAACAAGTGGATGGTAATGGTGAGTATTTTGACAATCTAATTAAGAGTGAATCACTTAATGCTATATCTTAAAATGGAATACAGAATCGCTCTACTTATTCGTTTTGCACACTGGTAACTTATCTCCTACTAATCAAGAGACATCAGTCGAAAAGTAATATAAGCGTACTAATATTCACTCATAATATTGGAGAAAGTATCGATGACAACACTAAAAAATAAAGTCGCGATTGTAACCGGTTCATCAAAAGGTATCGGCGCGCAAATAGCCTTATCGCTCGCAAAATCAGGGGCTAAAACCGTCATTAATTATGCAAATGATGACGTAGCAGCCAATGATATCGTAAGCCAGATTAAATCATCAGGCGGTGAAGCCATTGCCGTGCAAGCCGATGTCAGTAATGCCGAACAAGTCGAAGCAATGTTTGATGCCACTATCAGCGCGTTTGGTAAGCCAGACATTCTGGTTAATAGCGCAGGTATAATGATTAATAAACCCATTGCCGAGACTACCGATGAAGACTTTGACCGTATATTTGCTATTAATGTAAAAGGCACGTTTAATACATTGCGTGAAGCTGCGACTAAACTCAATGACGGTGGCCGTGTTGTAAACCTCTCAAGTACAACCACTCGCATGATGTTACCTAGTTACGGCACCTACTGTGCGACCAAAGGTGCGGTCGATCAGCTGACCCGTATATTTGCCAAAGAAGTTGGCGAACGCAATATCACTGTCAATGCAATATCTCCAGGCCCTACTGACACCGAGCTATTTCACCAAGGTAAGGCGGATGACACGGTAGAGAGACTTGCCAGTATGTCACCGTTTAATCGTATCGGTGAACCAGTCGATATCGCTCGTGTGGTGGCATTTTTGGTCAGTGAAGAAGCCGCTTGGGTTACTGGACAAAATATCGGCGCAAACGGCGGTATCGCCTAATAGCACTACTCTATCAAAAATATATTTTGATCAGATATCAAAATAGAAAGTTATATAGAAAGCTAGTACATAAAAAAAGGACACCTCGCGGTGTCCTTTTTATCAATCAAATACTTAGTCGTTAAAGGTTACTCTTCAACGCCAGCATCTTGACCTTTATATTTTGCGTTTGCGTAGTCCCAGTTCACTAGCTTGTCTAGGAACGTGTCAACATAGTCAGGACGACGGTTACGATAATCTACATAGTACGCGTGTTCCCATACATCACAAGTCAATACCGCTACTTGGTCATGTGCAAGTGGGGTGTCAGCGTTAGCAGTTTTAGCGATTGACAATTTGCCACCGACTTTATCAGCAACTAGCCATGCCCAACCTGAACCAAACTGAGTCAATGCTGCGTTTTTGAACTCTTCACGGAACTTGTCGTAGCTACCGAAATCTTCTTCGATTTTTGCTTTTAGATCGCCAGTAGGTTCGCCGCCGCCGTTCGTTGGCGTCATGCAGTTCCAGTAGAACGTGTGGTTCCATACTTGAGCTGCTTGGTTGAACATACCTTGCTTGCTGTCATCTTTAGCAGTCGCTACGATGATTTCTGGCAATGTTTTGTCTTCTAGACCAGAACCTGGCAACATGTCTTTTAGCTTGTTTACATAAGCAGCATGATGCTTGTCATGATGATACTCTAGCGTTTCGGCACTGATATGTGGCTCTAGTGCGTCTTTTGCATATGGTAGGTCTGGTAAAGTAATGTTTGACATAATTATTTTATCCTTGCTGTTTAGCCGTTAGTTTATAAAAACTTGCTTATAGAAACTGAATTTTACGCTATTTTTACACCGCAAAAAACACTATAAAATAGCGGACTAAATTGGCTGAGTTTATTGTTTGAAATGAACTTTATCGCTTGATACACGGTACTGCTCAATACAATATCACGTATCATTATGAATCCAAAATTAACCTAGCGGTTACTTATTGCTATTATTCTTCGCCAAAAAGCCAAGTCTCTGACTTTATAGACTTTTATTAACTTAATATTCACAAGCTATAAGATATAATTCACTTTAGCTTGGTATCTATTATAGCAATAGTGACCAATAATATCAGTTACCAAATGTTATAGCCCGTACAATCTGTATAGCGATTGGTTATTTATTAAGCAGTAACCGCATTCACTCCAAACTCATGCGTTATCATGATTAGTATAACTACTTCAATCGACAAACAATTTACCGATTAGCGCTACAGAAGATAAATAAAGCCTACTCGAATAATAGCTCTTCATTATCTTTATATTACGGAATAACTCTATGAGCACCACTGATACCTCGTTAACTGCTACCCATCCGACATCTGGCAACCAATGGGTACTGGCCAGTAACAATAAAGGCAAATTGGCTGAATTTAAACGGCTATTTGCCGAAGCGAACTTGGACGTGACGATTGTCCCTCAAGGTCAGCTTGATATTGAAGACGCTATCGAGGATGGTTTAAGCTTTGTAGAAAACGCCATTATCAAAGCCCGTCATGCGAGCCGTATCAGTGGACTGCCTGCGATTGCTGATGATTCAGGACTGTGCGTGCCTGTACTAAATAATGCGCCAGGTATCTACTCTGCTCGCTATGCTGGTGAGCACGGCAACGATAGTAAAAATAACGCCAAGCTCATCGCCGACTTGCTGCCTATCCGCGCAGCGAAGCCAGATACTCCGATCAAAGGTATGTTCGTTTGCGTACTGGCAATGGTGCGTCATGCTGATGATCCGCTACCGATTGTCGCCCAAGGATTATGGCATGGCGAGATTTCAGAGACAGCGCATGGTGATGGTGGCTTTGGTTATGATCCACTGTTTTGGTTACCTGATTTGCAAGCCAGTGCGGCTAGTCTAAGCGCTGCTAATAAAAACAGCATCAGTCATCGTGGTCAGGCAATCCAGCAGCTATTGGCGCAGCTACCTTTATAAGTACCTTATAGCTGTTCTATTTATAACTATCTACAAGTGCACTTGATACTCATAATACGTTTACAACCTTATCGCTGTTTTTTATCCGTTATCTTATTTATTGACTATGAATATGGCTAACTCTTTATATAAAATTAAGCCATACAAGAGCAAGCAACATAAGGAAACATGCCATCAAACAGATAATTTTTACTTTAATAAACAGATAGATTATACTGTTCTACTTTTAAAATTTTGTTGAAATCCGTTATTTGGCTGTATAATTCACCAAAAAGCGTTATTATGCGGTGCATTAACGGTTTATTATCGATATTTGATAGCATGGACAACCTCAGCAGGTTCACCTTTTAGTATCAGCGGCGATTGCTACTGGCACTGAATTTGACGTTGTGCGCTATCGCTATCCCCTATTTATTTCAACGGCAGCCCGTCGTACATGCCGGTAATTTGAGGCGCGGTCTGTCTATTACAATTTAACCCTAAGTACTATTTCATTAATCAAACGTACTACTTAATCCTAAAGGTGTAATTAACATGGCTACAGATTTACAAGTCACAACCAACAAGCTATCTAATAAAGAAACCCAGCTAACGGTTAAAGTGCCCGTTGAAAAAATTCAAAACAAAGTTGAAGGCCGTATTCGCCAAGTTGCGAAAACTGCCAAGATTGACGGTTTCCGTAAAGGTAACGTCCCTATGTCACACATCCGCTCTCAGTACGGTGCTGGCATTCAACAAGAAGTTATCAACGATGTGATCCGTGATACTGTATTTGAAGCGATCAAATCTGAAGACATCCGCGCTGTTGGCATGCCTAACATCGACGACGTAAAACTTGAAGACGATTTCTTGGTGTATCAAGCGACCGTTGAAATCTTCCCAGAAGTAGACGTACAAGGTATCGATGAGATCGAAGTTGAGCGTCACACTGCACAAGTGAGTGAAGAAGACGTTGACACCATGATCGAAAACCTACAAAAGCAACGTGAAGAATTCGTTGAGAAAAAAGGCATGGCGGCGAAAGACAACCAAGTGACTTTTGACTTTGAAGGCTCTATCGACGGCGAAAAATTCGAAGGCGGCTCTGCTGAAGACTTTAAACTAGTTATCGGTAGCAACCAGATGATCCCAGGTTTTGAAGCGGGTATCAAAGGCATGAAAGCTGGCGAAGAAAAAGTCATCGACGTCACTTTCCCAGAAGATTATCAAGCTGAGAACTTAGCTGGTAAAGAAGCTCAGTTCAAAATCAACGTAAAATTGGTTGAAAAATCTAAGTTACCTGAAATCAATGAAGAGTTCCTTGAGCTATTCGGCGTAAAAGAAGGTGGCGTAGAGAAATTGAAAGAAGACGTACGCAAAAACATGGAACGCGAAATCAAAAACGCTGCGCGTAGTCAAGTTAAGCAAGCAACTTTTGATGCATTGCTAGAAAAGAACGAGTTTGATGTACCAAACGCGATGCTAGAGCAAGAAATCGAGCGTCAACGCAACATGATGATGCAACGTTTTTCTCAGCAGTTCGGTGCGAATGCTGATAGCTTCGATAAAGACATGCTACCAAATGAGCTATTTGAAGAGCAAGCGCTACGTGCTGCCCGTCTTGGCATCATCGTTGCCCGTGTTATCGATACTAAAGGCCTAGAAGTAGATCAAGAGCGTGTTGAAACCTTCATCAAAGAAGCCGCTGAAAACTACGAAGATCCAGCAGAAGTAATCGAGTACTACACCAATGACAAGCAGCAGCGCGCTAACATTGAGTCTGTTGTGCTAGAAGACCAAGTAGTAGATTACTTGATCGCACAAGGTAAAGTAACTGACAAAGAAGTTAGCTACCAAGACTTGCTAGCTGCTCAGCAGCAACAACAGCAGCAAGCAATGTAATTGATACGACCAGCTGTCTTTTTAGATATGCTGTAGTCGGTTATCAAAACTAAAATGCGCCCCCGACCTTTTGATCGGGGGCGCATTTTTTATGATGTTCGCTAGCTAGATAAAATCAGCCACAAACATCGAACCTACAAACATCGTACTTGTACTATAAAGCGCGCTTTACACTAAAACAGGCGCAAATACGGCGCTCAATCCTAGTAGAACTAGCCCGCGCTGTAGCCACAAACTATCACTAAAACGTTGCTGCAACTGCTGACTAACCAGCGTACCAACTGCATATAGCGCTAGCATCGTAATCATCATCCCTGCATAAAATCCTAGCTGACCGCTCACACCGACATTCGCTGGTACTTCCATCGCGTGTGCCATGCCATGAAACACTGCCAGACCACCAAAGCCAAACAATGACAACTGCTGAATACTTGGCGTGTGCGCTGTATGGGTCTGAGCAGAGAATGCCTCTTGTCTGCTTTTTTGGCTCATCAAGACCATAGCCAATACGACTACCGACAGTGATATTGCCACTTCAATTAGCCTAGATGATGCAGCAAACGCGATACCGCCAATTAGCACGCCAGCCGTGCCCAATATCGCGCCTAATGACAACCCTGCCGTCAACGACATCATGCCTAAGCGCTGCTTTTGTAGACCATAAAACAACATGCCCATGCCTACTGCCAAAAACAGATGATCAAGGCCAGTTACTGGATGCATCAGTCCTGCTTGCAACGTACCTAAAAACGATGGCGCTTGCGTAGTAGTCGAATGAATATGCCCTGAATGCGCCTGCGCCAATGACGGTAGCATTAGTGATGTCATCATCACAGCCGAACCAGACACGATATGACGAGCTGAGAGCACTTGTGAAAAACGAGATTTTTCGATGTGAATACCTTTTGTACACTGTGTCATGCGGTTTTTCCTTATTCTTTATATTTTAATGGTAAAAGCTCACCTGCTCTTTAGGCAAGCATGCCATGTTCTTTAATAAAGGCGATAATCTCGTCTAGTCCATCACCTGTTTTCATATTGCTAAAAACAAAAGGTTTGTCGCCACGCATTTTTTTGGCATCGCGTTCCATCACTTCAAGCGAAGCACCAACCATTGGTGCAAGGTCAGTCTTATTAATAATCAACAAATCAGACTTGGTAATGCCGGGGCCACCTTTACGAGGTATCTTATCGCCTGCAGAGACATCAATGACGTACAAGGTCAAGTCAGACAACTCTGGGCTAAATGTCGCAGCTAGATTGTCGCCACCTGACTCAATGATAATCAACTCCAACCCTTCAAAAGTCGCTTGTAGCTCAGCAATCGCAGTCAGATTAATAGAAGCATCTTCGCGGATAGCCGTATGCGGACAGCCGCCCGTCTCTACGCCGCGGATACGCTCAGCGGGCATGGCATCATTGCGGGTCAAAAACTCTGAATCTTCTTTGGTATAGATGTCATTGGTCACCACTGCCATATTGACCGTATCACGCAGGTTTTGGCATAGCCTTAAAGTCAAAGCAGTTTTACCACTACCAACAGGCCCGCCAATACCAAGGCGTAAGCACGATAAGGCAGAAGATGGTTTCTGGCTGTCGCTATCAGTCTGTACGTCTGATGCAGTGTGAGAATTTTTTGATTTGAGCGGAGTTAGAGACATATTAATTTCCTAAAACAGTTTATATATTAATAATTATAAATAGAAATCAAGGTACAGTTATGAGCGGAACAACCGACTGTATTGCTCTTCGTGCATACTTGAGAGAATAGCCAAACTGGGCAAGTTATTAGAGATATTAAGCGATTCATAGAGGTCTTGGCATAGCTGCTGACAGTCCGACTCTTCACTATCACCTAAAGTATTGGCCGTGTTTGTCGACATGACTAAGGCACCAAAGGCCTGTTGCACATCATCGCTTAGAGCATCGACCTGAGCACCTAGATCGCTTTGCAATTGCCAAAGAATACGCTGACCCGCCATCTGTCCTAACGGCACTGTCTTAACAGCAGCGAGCACCATGTTCTCTAATTGAGCAAATCCATAAGTCGTCATCGACTGCGCTAGTGGCAGCTGCCAATGCTGAGCAATATGTGCAAATAGCGGCAAAAATCCATCTTCAGGTATTTCGGCCGGTATGCCAAGACTCAATACTTCGTTGAGCCACGACACCATCGCCTGTGCCAACTGCTGCGACTCCAGAACAAACTCTTTACTCTCGAGGCCAGCGTGATAGTCGTGTGCTAGATTTGCCGCTATCGCTTCACGACCTTGGCTTAGTGCACACATGATCAGACCCAATATAGGCAACTCATAGCCAATGACTGCAAGCGCTAGATAGTCCTGCATAAATGTAAGCGTACTGGATTCATCAGAGACAACCCCTGACTCGATCGCTGACTCTACACCTTGCGAATAGGTATAACTACCAATCGGCAAATTGCTAGATGCCAGCATCAACAGCTGCCCAAGTTGGGTAGACTGAGTAGGCTGAGCACTGGTATTAACCATCATTTGAACGACCTACAGGCGCATCATGATGACTATGGCTATGGCTATGGCTATGGTGATGTCCGTGGCTGTGGCTTTCGTCATGGCTATGACTTTTCTTATGACTATGAGAGTCACTATGCGAATGTGCATGGGAGTGAGCGTGACCATGCGAATGCCCTTGTCCCGTTTGATAAGCGCCCGTTTCAGGCTCAAATGGCACTGAGGTAGACTCGATACGTAGACCAAGATTTTCTAACATTTGTGCCAGCACATGATCGTTTTCGAAATAAAGTGCATACCCTGCTGCGCTGTACTCAAACATCAATGGCACATGACGATTGCCCAAATGATAAGCGCCTTTCATTAGTAGAAATTCATTATCAGCCGTTACCTTAGTCACCGCTTGCGGCTTGGCGATGACTTGCATCAGCTCACCTGCTGCATTGATAAGGACATCATTTCCTTTTAGTACACCTGTACGAGGCAAGTCAACACCAACTGCCTCACCTGAAACAGTAATGGCTCTAAAGCGGGAATGCTGACGAGTATCAAAATCCAATAGCAGGTAATCATCGGCTTGATACTGTTCTACCAATTGTGCTTTTTGGGTATCGCTAAGCGTACTTAAACGGGTATTAAATATTTTCATTATTCTTCTCTGGCTGTTGTTGCTCAAACTATTGGTCAATAGTATTGATGGTAAAAGTATTGGGAATAAAGATACGATCTCATTCAAGAAACCAACTGACCATTGGCATACATGGTTTATGGCTCACTGTCTTAGAGAGCTCCTATAAACGTGCATCATAAGCTCTAAAATAAAAAGTAACGCTGTGCCATTGGTAGTACATCAGCTGGCTCACAGGTGAGTGTCTTACCATCAGCGCGTACTTCATAGGTCTCAGGATTGATGTCCATATCTGGGCAGTAGCTGTTAAAGCGCATATCGCCTTTACGAATTTTACGGATGCCGTGTACTGGCTGAATGACCTTGGTCAATCCAAGCTGCTTATCCACTTGTTTGTCGATCGCCGCTTGCGACATAAAAGTAATGCTGGTTTGGGCGACTGATTTTGGATAAGTAGCAAACATAGGACGATAATGCACAGGCTGAGGAGTAGGAATAGAGGCATTAATATCGCCCATCGGTACCGCAGCAATGAGCCCGCCTTTTATAATGCACTCAGGTTTTACCCCAAAAAACTTGGGCGACCATAGCACCATATCTGCCCATTTACCCACTTCGATTGAGCCGACCATATCGCTAATACCGTGAGTAATCGCAGGGTTTATTGTATATTTCGCGATATAGCGTTTGATACGAAAGTTATCGTTGTCCGTACTTTGGTCATAGTCTGTTAAAGTGATGTACTGTTGCTCATCTTCAATGGTCGCTGTTGCATCTGGCGCCAGATGGCCACGTTGAACTTTCATTTTGTGCGCGGTTTGCCAAGTACGAATGACCACTTCACCCACCCGTCCCATCGCTTGCGAATCACTACTCATCATCGAAATCGCACCTAAGTCATGCAAGATATCTTCTGCGGCGATGGTTTCTTGACGAATACGGCTCTCAGCAAAGGCCACATCTTCAGCAATAGCAGGGCTCAAGTGATGACAAACCATCAGCATGTCGAGATGCTCATCAATGGTATTGACGGTATATGGTCGAGTGGGATTGGTAGATGATGGCAAAACATGCGACTCGCCAATAGCCTTTAGAATATCGGGCGCATGGCCACCGCCTGCCCCTTCAGTATGAAAAGTATGGATACAGCGGTCTTTAAAAGCAGCAAGTGTACTCTCTAGATAGCCACTTTCATTTAAAGTATCGGTATGAATGGCCACTTGCACATCATAGTCGTCAGCGACGCTCAAACAGTTATCGATGGCTTGCGGCGTTGTACCCCAATCTTCATGTAGCTTTAGTCCCACGGCACCTGCTTCTATTTGTTCAGCAATGGGTTCTGGTACACTCACATTGCCTTTACCTAGTAGTCCAATATTCATAGGGATGCTATCAGTAGACTTTAGCATCGAGGCAATATGATACGCCCCCGGTGTACAGGTGGTGGCAAGCGTACCTTGAGCTGGACCTGTACCGCCGCCCAGCATCGTAGTTACCCCTGACATCAGCGCGGTCTCACACTGCTGAGGCGCGATAAAATGAATATGACTATCGACGCCACCTGCTGTCAGGATTTTGCCTTCACCAGAGATGATTTCGGTAGCTCCGCCAATAGGAATATCAATAGCAGGCTGGATATCAGGATTGCCCGCTTTGCCAATGGCACTGATACGGCCATCTTTGATACCGATATCCGCTTTATAGATGCCTGTATAGTCAACGACTAATGCATTGGTAATAACTGTATCGGCAACTTCCGCACCTAGTAACTGCCCTTGCCCCATACCATCACGGATGACTTTACCACCACCAAATTTGACTTCTTCACCTTTAATTTCAATAGGCTTGCTACTACTTTCACCACTTTGCGACGTATCTGCTTGATCAACAGCTGTATCTTTATGACTGGTTAAATCCGCCTCAACCTGTAGCCAAAGCTCAGTATCGGCAAGACGGACTTTATCGCCTGTGGTAGGACCAAAATGCTCAGCATAAATACGACGACTGACTCGCTTCTTCGAAGTAGCGGTTACCTTCTTATCAGTAGTGCTCTCTGATATTTTTTCTGGATGAGCTGCGCCCATGACGCGCCCAGCAAAACCATAGACGTCTTGCTTGCCAGCGTATGCTACCAATTCGACTTCCCGTGATTGACCAGGCTCAAAACGTACGGCAGTCCCAGAGATAATATTTAGGCGAAAACCCCGAGTCTGCTCTCTCTCAAAACTCAAGGCATCATTGACTTCATAAAAGTGATAATGCGAGCCAATTTGGATAGGTCTATCACCAGTATTACTCACACTGATCGTCTGTACCTGTCGCCCTTGGTTTAAGATAATATCGCCATCTTGGATATGGTATTCGCCTGCTTGCATGGTAGCCGCCTTATTTTATAGTGAGCATTTCAGTGCTATAACAATGGTATACAGCGTTACACGATGGGATTATGTACCGTGACCAGTTTGGTGCCATCAGGAAAAGTCGCCTCGATTTGCACTTCATCGACCATCTCTGCGACACCTTCCATGACATCATCAGCAGACAAATACGTAGCACCTTCACTCATCAGCTCGGCAACTCTTTTACCATCTCGTGCGCCTTCCATCAGCAGCATACTGATATAAGCGATGGCTTCGGGATAGTTAAGCTTAACACCGCGATTTTTGCGGCGCTCTGCTACCATACCGGCGGTAAATAGCATGAGTTTATCTTTTTCTGTTGGGGTCAGGTGCATGACAATTCCTTGTTGTACTTATCATTATATTTATAGCAGATTAGAGGTTTTCAAAGCATTTGATATCGATTAAAAACAGTCGCAATATATCTTAGTTTCATTATTAAGAGTGGCCGTATTATGTGTCCCAAATACGTGGACGACAAGGTTCAAGTTGCCACCAATGATCTCGCAAGACTTCTCTCAGCTGATAAAACGCTTCAAAACAACCACGTACATCTGAGCCGATGTAGCGGATATTGATCGCTTGGCAATTATGAGTGCAGTAGACAGGCATTTGTGCTTGAGCAATGACTTGGCGTAATGCTACGACAGTATTATCTAGATAGCGGGTTAATGACTGCTTGATAGTTGCTTGGGCAGTTTCGGTCGATTGCGTGGTTTGTGACGCGGAGAGTGCAAGATTGTCATGGACATCGCTTAAGCTGGGTATTGCCCAAAACGAGCCATAAATGTGCTGGTTCGCTAATCCTAAATTTGAGGTAAACCAGCGATTTTGCGCTGCCTGTGCCACTCGCTCAGCAACGATAACCTTACCATCTCGGTAGATGTTCAATCCAGTATGATAACGCCCTTGCAAAAACTGCTCGTCGTAAGCTTGCCGCCCAAAGACACTAATCTCCCATGTCAGTAGACTAGAGGAATCTTTCAAATCGAAGCGGCTCACTGCATGCATATTGGCTTCGTTATAAATAATACTCTCTTGCGGCAGCCATTCTAGACGGGTATCTGCTGCGAGGTTGGCTTGTATATGTTGGCTAGCATAATCAGCTATCTCGTCTTGACTCATACTTTGGTGAGTATCGTTGTCGCCCAACGGAGCTTTATGTTTTTGGCTGACACTGTCTTTGCCGTACCACTTACCTGCCCCTGGTGTGGTGACAACAGCGTGGCTACCACTATCCAAACTTAGGTCTATGGTCAGCGTATCGCCACCTGCGATACCGGCTGGCGGGTACAACATCAGTATGTGACAAATACCCTGCTGTACGCTTGGCTCAGGATACAGAGCACGCTGTACCATCAAGGCACCTGTATGCTTGCGATGATAAAGCCGCGTTTTTGAGTTATCAGCCGTACCTTCTTTGGCCGTACTTGTCCTGCTAACAGTGTCGAAGCTTAATGCTAAAGAAGAGGCCCAACTCATTTTATATACTCATTTACCAATTAAATATGTTTCAGTATTTTATGTGACAACTATCATTTGCTATCCGTTAAGACTCTATTGCCAATCGTTAACTACAGTTCATTCGCGACAGCAATGTCAGAATAATAACGAAGAAATACAGCGTACACCATTTATCGTGCCTAGCGCACCATGATAAATAAAAGCGTCAATGTTTTTATTGATACAAGCACTGTGCCAACTCTTGATAGCAGATAACCAAATAAGAAACCTTATCGGCTCAAAACTTTGATTTGTCTGTGCTTTTTCTATTTAACTTATATGATAAAAACAATCATATATTTCCAGCTATTTTCTAAACGTTTTTTGAGCTTCAGTCATTTATAAAATTAGCAGATACTTGCACCAAAATAGTACATTTTGTCCATAACAGTGCATTTTTTAGCGTTATTGTTAGCGCAATACTCTCTGAGGACATTAGATAAGCAAAAATACTAAACGCATAACTATTTGCAGGCTTAGTCAGTAAGATAGGTGGATTGTAGGGTCATTAATCAGGTATTCTATGTTAAAAAGTCAGGTCGGACATGATTTACGCTCTTTGTATCGATATAGACACTGTCGATACAGGTACTATCAATATCTGTATGACTTGATAATAGATAAGATAGTATTTATCTACTTCTAGACGTATTTTTAGTATAAGTTTCAATATAAGCAATGAGTCCTAGACATATCGGAGGGTCAGTTTTTCACCTATTTTATGCACAAACCAGTTTTGTAGGCTTGAATAGTGAGCGCAGCCCCCTTATAAACAACCCATTAGTCAAAAACTACTAGACAATAAAATCATTCAATCCATTTTTATTTTATACATTTATCGATAGGACTTTTCTATGACAGATTATGATCGCATCACTGCCAACCCGCATTTTGATATGCTGATGAGTGCGCACAAAGAAGTACAGACCACACAAGCGGCATTAGTACCTATGGTGGTTGAACAGTCCTCACGCGGTGAACGCTCGTTTGATATTTTTTCACGCCTACTACGTGAGCGTGTTATCTTTTTGACCGGTCAGGTCGAAGACAACATGGCTAACCTTATCGTTGCCCAGTTACTATTCTTAGAAGCTGAAAACCCTGACAAAGATATCCATTTGTATATCAACTCACCAGGCGGCTCAGTAAGCGCTGGCTTGGCTATTTTTGATACCATGAACTTCATCAAACCTGAAGTATCTACTATCTGTATGGGCGGTGCTTACAGCATGGGTTCATTCCTATTGGCCGCTGGTCAAAAAGGCAAGCGCTATTCACTTGCTAATGCTCGTGTCATGATTCACCAGCCTTCAGGCGGCGCGCAGGGTCAAGCAACTGATATCGAAATTAACGCTCGTGAAATTCTTAAAACTCGTGCACGTCTAAATAGTATCTTAGCTGAGCGCACTGGTCAGCCAGTAGAGAAAATCGAAAAAGACGTTGAGCGTGATTATTGGTTAGATGCACAAGAAGCCAAAGAGTATGGTTTGGTTGACGAAGTATTAGAGCGTCGTCCTGAATCTTTGTAATCTAAGCATTAACGTGATGCCTCTTCATTGAGAGTGCAATCATAAGACCTTTTATAGTTTATTTGCCGTACAGTAAACCGTTATCAATGTCATACCTGACCATTAGAAGGTATGACCATTGAATGAATACGATAATCGATATACTACAAATAAACTAACCAGTTTTAAATTTTAGGAGCGCCTTTTATGGCAGAAGATAATACCCCGCAGTGTTCGTTTTGCGGTAAAGCCAAAAGCGATGTACAGCAACTGATTGCTGCTGACGATGCCAATATCTGCAATGAATGTATCGAGCTATGTACTGACTTAATCGCAGACAGCGCAGAGCACAGTGATGATGATAGCGAAGTAGACACTTCTTGGGTCAATAAAAAACTACCAACGCCAAAAGAGCTGCGTGCCAAGCTTGATGAATATGTCATCGGTCAGGACGCTGCCAAGAAAGCATTGGCTGTTGCCGTCTATAACCATTACAAACGCCTAAAAGTTAGCCAAACACTAGCCAACGACAGCAAAAAAGCCAAGATCGGCGCTGACGATGCAATGGTAGAATTGGCTAAGAGTAATATCTTGCTAATCGGTCCAACTGGTTCTGGTAAGACGCTACTTGCGCAAACCTTAGCTCGTCTATTAGATGTACCTTTTGCGATGGCTGATGCCACGACCTTGACCGAAGCTGGTTATGTTGGTGAAGACGTTGAAAACATCGTACAAAAGCTCCTCCAAGCTTCTGACTATGATGTAGCCAAAGCTGAGCAAGGTATCATCTACATTGATGAAATCGACAAAATCAGTAAAAAGGGTGACAACCCATCTATCACTCGTGATGTGTCAGGTGAAGGCGTACAGCAAGCGTTGCTAAAGCTAATCGAAGGCACTGTGGCTGCTATCCCGCCGCACGGTGGTCGTAAGCACCCGCAGCAAGAGCTGATCCAGGTTGATACCAGCAACATTCTAATCATCGTTGGTGGTGCATTTGCTGGACTTGATAAAGTCATTCAGCAACGTACCGAAAAAGGCGGTATCGGCTTTAACGCTGATGTCAGCTCAAAAGACGACAGCCGTCGCAGCTCAGACTTGCTACAAGAAGTCGAGCCAGAAGATTTGATCAAGTTTGGTCTGATTCCTGAGCTGATCGGTCGTCTACCTGTACTTGCGGCACTGCAAGAGCTAGATGAAGCAGCCTTGGTACAAATCCTGACCGAACCTAAGAACGCACTGGTAAAACAGTACAAGTACTTGTTCGATATGGAAGGTGCTGAGATTAGCTTTACTCAAGAAGCCCTAGATGCCATCGCCAAAAAAGCAATGGAACGTAAGACAGGTGCTCGTGGTCTACGTTCAATTGTAGAAAACGCGCTGCTTGAGACTATGTATGAATTGCCTTCTATGGAAAATGCTAAAACTGTAATGGTTGATGCGGACGTTATCAATGAAGGTAAAGTACCTAAAATTGCTTAAGTTATAATTGTTATAAATAGTCCGTTATCATTAGCGGACTACTAAAAAGCGTCTGGCTGAATAAGCTCAGGCGCTTTTTTTTATGCCTATTATTTAACCAATTTGTCTGTTGGATAGCTTGCCTGTTAGATAACTTGATACTAGATAACTTGATACTAGATAACTTGCCTACTGAAAATTGGCGACATTCATTACACCTGCTCCGAAATGACAGCAGCGTTTATCAATCGCGAGTAAACGTCAGCACAAACCATGCTAATGTAGATAGACTGTTTTAACCTTTATACTTTATTTCTATATACCGCAAGATATAGCCCGTACAACCCATATGATTAATAAGACAAAGGATTGTTTATTATGTTCAACCATGTGACCGCTATGGCGACTTCATTGCGCCAACATTTACCGTTTTCTTCTAACCGTACCTCGTTGGATGACTCAGACGTTGCACCCTACTATCGCAACCACGTCGCTGCCATTACAGGCGCAGGCTCTGGTATGGGACGTGAGCTGGCCATTCATTTAGCAAAAATGGGCTGTCATGTTGCACTATCAGATATCAATCCTGAACAGCTGGCAGCGACCAAACAGTTACTTACCAATTATGATGTCAACGTCACTATGACCGTACTCGATGTGTCAGACAATAAAGCCGTGGAAGCGTGGGCTGATAGTGTGATGGCAGAACATGGCAAAGTAAATTTTATCTTCAACAATGCAGGTGTCGCACTCTACTCTACCGTCGAAGGCAGTAGTATTAGTGAGCTTGAATGGGTAATGAATATTAATTTTTGGGGTGTGGTTTACGGCACTAAGGCGTTTTTACCGTTAATCAAAAACAGCGTTAAACAGAGCCAGTTTGGCGAGCATGGACATATTATCAATATCTCAAGTCTGTTTGGTTTGACCGCTCAGCCATCACAGTCTGCCTACAACTCTAGCAAATTTGCCGTACGCGGCTTCACAGAAAGCTTACGCCAAGAGCTAAACATTCAGAATTGCGGGGTATCAGCGACTTGTATCCATCCGGGCGGCATCAAAACCAATATTGCCAACAGCGCGCGCGGTAATGAGAGCATCCATGATATTGGCATGAGTACTGGGCCCAAAGCCATCAGAAGTTTTAATAAGTTTTTAAAATTCGATGCCACTGAAGCGGCTTGGATTATCTTACAGGCAGCAGCGACCAACCAACAGCGCTGCCTGATTGGTAACGATGCCAAGATAGTCGATGCCGTTCAGCGAGTATTCCCATCGCACTATAGCCAAGTGCTGAACGACTTCCATCAACTGTCCCGCAAACTAAAACCACGTCGTCATAAGAAGCTAAAGACCGTTAAATAGTATGCTGTAAACATTTCCTATTTCATGAGAAATTGATGAATTTATATATAAAAAGCCTAGCTATAGTCGTAGCTGGGCTTTTTTAAGCATTGTTATTGCTGATTAAGGATAAGACTAAGTTTTAAGATTGTTGATGATATTTTAGTTCAACCTTCCAAGCATTAAGGCAGCTTCATATCACCAGCGACCAACCAGCCCATACGGCGCATGATGTAAGCCACTAACCCTGCAATCACCGCAGGTAATATAAACATCAATAGAATAATCGCTGTCCATAGTTGACCGGTGCTCATGATTTCTTGTGATGCCTCAATAACCCCAAACACACCGACCAAACCAGCAGTACCCATACCCGCCCCTGTCGCGGTACAAGCTAATCCAAAACCAACGGTCGCGATAGGCCCAACGATAGCGCTAGCAATGACAGCAGGTAGCAGAACGATAGGCTTTTTGAGCACATTAGGGATTTGCAGCATACTGGTACCCAAGCCCTGAGAGATGACGCCACTAACGCCATTGTCTTTAAAACTGGCAACAGCAAAACCAATCATATGCGCTGCACAACCCACCACTGCTGCCCCGCCCGCCAAGCCACCAAGCCCAATAGCAATACAAATGGCTGCACTCGACGTTGGTAGGGTCAATAAAATACCAACCACTACGGCGATGACGATACCCATTAGAAGTGGCTGTAATTCAGTAGCGGCATGAATACCCTGACCGATAGCTGCGACCCCTGCTACGATAGGCGGATTAAGCAGTGCGCAAACTAAGAGAGCAATACCGCATACAACCAATGGCACCAATAAAATATCAAGCTTCGTCTTACCAGCGACCCAACTGCCAGCACGATAAGCAAATACAGAAGTCAGATAAGCACCGATTGGATTGCCTGGCAGTGCTACAAAGGTTGCAGGCCCACCCACTTGCGGCGTAAAGAGCGTGCCTGCCATTAGTGCTTCGGAATGGGCACCAAGCATACCCGCTACGAGGCAGCTAAGCATCACTAGCGTTGGTGCTTTGAGATAGTAAGCGATACCTACGCCAATACCAGCACCCATTAATATCGAGGCAAGTTTCCCGACCGCGACCAATGCTGGCAAATCTAACCAGCCACCGATTTGCGAGATAATTAGACCTGCGATCAACGTGACAAATAGCCCGAGAGCCATACCAGTAAAAGCATCGATAAAGTATTTTTGAAAGAACGCTTTAATAATGCCTGCTTGCGGTGTTACTGAGTTAGATACGGTCATAACCATACTCTTAATGGACGTTTAATAGGATAAAACAGCTAGAAAGCTTTTGATAAAATAAAGAGATAAAAAAAGCGTCATTACGACGCTTTTTTAATAAATACAATAACTGTAAACGACTGAACCTAGCGACGCTGTTCAACGATAATAGAGTCTATACCATTGTTCTGTAGGCGCTGCTGTGCCGTCGTTACTGCTTGACGGTTATTCAAAGGACGCGAGATGACTTGATAAATTGGCAAGCCATTACCCGTTGTGTTTTTGACCACGCGAGCATCGACACCCGCCATCAGTACTTGCGCACGGCGACGATCCGCTTCATCTGCATCACTAAAGCTATTAATCTGCAAGATGTAGGTCGCCGCAGGCTTGGCAGCTTGGATGCTCGCCGTCCCTGCTGCTGCATTATTGTTGCGGGTTGTAGCGTTACTAGTAGCAGGCGGCGTACCATCATAAGTTGCATCTTCTTCAACGACAACGATATCCTCACTCGACCCAGCATTGTTAGCACCAGCAGGTTCGACAGTCGCATTTTCCGAACCACCGAAGCTGCCCGTTTCGGTACTGCCTGCATCACTATCTGGTTGAGTCACGACGACGTCTGGTTCAAACGCACCTATATCACCTATTTGATCATTATCAATATCAGCGATATCTTCATCAGGGATGGTTGCCATCTCTTGATTAGGTAAAATATCGTAGAACTCATAATCGCCATTGTCAGTATCAGTATCCACACGTGGCTGTACTTGGCGATCAGAATCGTTCTCAGCACTACTATCAGCGGGGCTGAAATTGAATAATGGTGAGAGGTAGATAAACACCCCAATCATAAGGGTCAATACGGCCCCAACAAACATCCACAATAAGCCTGATACGCTACTTGATTTGCGCTTTTCTGTTGCGCCTTTAGGTTTTTTGGCTAGCATGGATCTCGTTCTCCCTACTGGATTTAACTATCATCATCGAATTAATGCTATTAGCTGTCTATACTTACTTCACATATTAGAAAAGTACTACATGCTAGACGGTGCAGACAAGCCTAGCAGACTAAGCCCATTTGCCAATACCTGTCTAACGGCTTTTGACAAGCGCAAACGTGCTTGCATTAAGTCTAGCTCATCCTGACTTGGCGTTTCACCTGACGTCAAGCTCATCGGCAAGATACGATTGGTGTCATACCAACCATGGAACAAGGCCGCTAGCTCTTTTAGGTAGTTGGTCAATACATGCGGCTCGTAACCAGTCGCTGCGCGAAGTAACGTCGCTGGATATCCTGCTAACAGTTTAATCAGCTCGTCTTCATTGGGCGCACTTAGCAAATCTTGATGTGCCAAACCAATCGCATCGTCTACGGTCAAATCGTAAGTTGCCAGTTTTTCTAACACGCGGCAAACGCGCGCATGAGCATACTGAATATAATACACTTGATTGTCTTTGCTTTGTGATTTGGCAAGTTCTAAGTCAAAATCAACATGCACTTCAGGCTTACGCGCAACATAGTAGAATCGTGCAGCATCGTTACCGACTTCTGCACGTAGCTCACGTAAGGTCACAAACTGACCAGAACGCGAAGACATTTGTACCTTTTCACTACCGCGCCATAATGCCACAAACTGTACAAGTACCACATCAAGACGTTCAGCATCGATACCAAGAGCTAGTAGCGCTGCTTTTACGCGTGGGACATAACCATGGTGGTCTGCGCCCCAGACGTTAATGACTTTATCAAAGCCGCGATCAAACTTGTTTTTATGATAAGCGATGTCAGAAGCAAAATACGTCGACTGGCCATTGGCACGGCGTACCACACGGTCTTTCTCATCGCCGAAATCAGTCGACTTAAACCAGATGTTGCCATCTTTTTCGTATAGATAGCCTTTGTCATCTAGTATCTGTAATACAGGCTCAATCTCGCTATCGATAGATCTTTCGCTAAACCAGCACTCGTAGCTCACGCCAAAGTCATTTAAGTCGTCTTTAATATCCGCCAAAATACTGCTCAATGCCGCGTTTAAAAATAACGCATAGCTGTCACCTAGCAAAGACTTACTATTGGCAATCAAGCCATCAATATGCGCTTCTTTATCACCTGAAATGACGGTTTTTTCGCCATCAGCATTAATCTCAAATTGAGCATCTTCTGGCACATCTTTGGCAACGTCTGCAAAGCTATGTACGTAGCTATCGCCATGCTGTGTTTTTAGCGTTTGGGCGATATCACTGACATAGTCGCCCTGATAGGCATTGACTGGGAAAGTTATCTCTTCACCATTTAGCTGTAGATAACGCAAATATGTACTGGTGGCTAAGATGTCCATTTGACGACCGGCGTCATTGACATAATATTCACGTGTGACGTCATAGCCAATAGCTTCTAGCAGGTTAGCAACGCTCATGCCAAATGCAGCACCGCGACCGTGACCGACGTGCAGACTCGACGTTGGATTGGCAGAGACGAACTCAACTTGGACTTTTTGACCGTCAAACTGATTACTCAAGCCAAAGCGATCTTGCAGCGTGAAGATATCATCCAATACAGAAAACTTAGCTTCCGAGTTTAAGAATACGTTGATAAACCCTGGTCCTGCGATTTCTACTTGGCGAATATCTTGATTGTCAGGCAATGCGCTGACGATTTTTTCAGCAAGTTGACGCGGATTGGCCTTGGCTGCTTTCGCTGCCGTTAGTGCGATATTACTGGCAAAATCACCGTGACTTAAATCTTTTGTACGGGTAATTTGACTGTTGTTTTGCCAATCGCTTGGTAGCGTACCATCTGCTTGTAGGGTTTGAATTGCATCATTAAATAGGGATGCAAGCGTATCAATTTGGGCTTGTGACATAGGAATTTGAACTCAATTAAATAAACAACAAAAACGGTGCGAATGCGAGCAATCGATAACTGCTTATTGTAATAGCGACCGACATTGCAGGGATAGAATAATGTAAAAAGATAAGTAACCTGTAAATATAACAATCTTTGCGCTTTATTGCACCATTTGCGCCAAAATTAGCACTAAAATCTTACCGTTAACGTGATTTAGACTGACTAATATCAATGACGCAAAACTGATAAATAACTCATAACGTGAATTGTAGCGTTACTGTTGCTCAATACTGGGCAGTCGTTTATACCTGACTGCTTCCACGTTATAATGATGGTTTGTACGGCTCTTCTAAAATATAGAAGACGCGTTACTACTCTATTATAGGATTACGCCATGTTTGCTATTGCCGCCAGTACTGTCACCAGTTGGGGACTGTATGTCTTGTTGCCGATATTCATCGCTTTCTTATTCTTTATCATGTGGGATATCTCTAAAACCTCTGATGCTGGGCGCGCAGGTACCTTTTGGATCTTTTTGGCCCTTGGTGCAGGTTCTGTTGGTTTTATCCTTAAGATAGTCATGGAAGTCGCTTTCAAAAAATGGTTAATCTAATTAGCCATTTTTATCACTATCCTTTGATATCGCTTAGGACATGAATAGCAAAACTAAAAATGTAATATATGGCTTGTGACTGCTGCGCTTTATAAGGTATCAGTCATTTAAATCAAGGCCTTTTAAATCAAGGCTTCTTAGACCAAAGTCTTCTAAATCAAAGAAGCTACTGAGCCTTAGCATCATTTTTTATAACCTGACTCACATAAGTTGGTAGGTCCCACGCTCCACCAGCAAAACCTCGGCACATTCCCGTACTAGACTCTTCGCTTTTAACAAACTTTTCACCATTCCACGTCCATGCAGTACGGTTCCAGCAATCACCAATGCCTCGATCTTTATGAGTGGCCGAAATCTCACCATCAAAATAATCATTCCCTGCTGTCGTGATAAGCGTAGGTTTGCTAGGCTTTGCATTATCAATGAGCCAATAGCCGTTACTAAAATTGTAAGCACCTAGCCAGCAACTATGAGCGGCTAATGTATAGCTATCATTAACTGGTATAAAGTCCCAATCAAGCATCGTAGAGCCATACTCTGACATCCGCTGATATGTTTCAGTTTTTGGGTTAATCAGCTCACAGTCGCCCATCGCGTCCTTGGACCCTATAAGCTGCTCGGCATTAATATCGACCCAGTTATCAATATTTTTCTGAAAATACGCCAGCTTTGATGGAGTGAGTGTTTTGTTGTCTTTTGCTGAATACGCAAATGCTTTTTGAATAATTGGTTTTGGCAAGGCTACTTTAGGACGTTGACGATTTGGATTATTCTTACTGATCAATGCTATCGGCGTCCCTACCCGACCTTGCACATCGTCTAGTTTAAGCAATACGGCTGACATGCCTTTATCGCTGATCTGCCAGTGGTTGTCGCCCGCTCTAATTTCTATCTTGGTCGCTATACGAGCATGATCAAGCAGTGCTTGAGTCTGCTTGGCTGACAAGTCGTATAGTAGACTGTCTTCTTTATTGGGCTGTATCACACCATAGTTTTTGTTGTTCAGCCAAAGCTCAGCAGGCTTCAGCTCATCTAGCGGCACTTCTGAGATAAACTGAATTTGCGCTTTTGGCAGCGCTACTTTTGGCAACGCTGTGAGCAATATTGAGGCAGGCTCATCTGCTTCACTTGCGTATCCAGCAGCTCGACAAGTCCGCGTATTATCACAAACCACTTGCCAGTCATCTTGTACAAAGCCCCAGCCTTCCGATACAGTTCCATAACCTGCCATAGCAGGTAACGATAGCAAGCTGATGGTAGCTACAATAAAAGTCTTCAATGTCTTCATAATGCTTTCCTTATGTTAGCTACCACCATCAATGCTACTTTTTGGCAATCAAAGTCGCACGCATGGGAGCAGGATATCCTTCGACGGTCTTAGTAAAATCATTAGGATCTAAGAAATCTGCTAACGAATGATAGGCCATCCATTCGGTTTGTCGTTGTTCCTCAGTCGAGGTGACTGCTACATCGACGCAGCGCACATCTGAAAACCCTGCTTTCTCTAACCAGCCAATTAATGCCGCCACCGATGGCAAGAAATAGACGTTATTCATCTGCGCATAGCGGTCGTGTGGTACTAGTACAGTATTGGCATCACCTTCAATCACCAACGTCTCAAGTACCAGCTCACCACCTTTGACCAACTGTCCTTTAAGCTGTTGTAAATGCTCAAACGGTGACTGACGATGATATAGCACACCCATGCTAAATACGGTATCGAACAGCTGACTGTGCTCAGGTAACGCTTCGAGCGGTACAGGGATGTAATGCGTCCGATAGTTGCCTATATCACTAACGTCTGCGGCACCCACAAAGTGACGAATCGCCATAAACTGATGATAAAACAAGCATGACGGATCAATAATAATAACCGTATCCGCGCCAGCCCCTGCCATGCGCCAGCCATGATAACCAGAGCCACCGCCCACATCCAATACGCGGCGACCGTCTAATCTGCTTAAATGCGGCGCAACACGTTTCCATTTCCAATCACTATGCCACTCGGTATCAATCTTAATACCTGACTCATCATCGCCGATTTGACCGCCAATCTGAAATGGGCCTTTACGCCACGGCATCAACTGCTTTAATAGTGCTGTTGTTTGTTTGCGCTGAGACTCATTTAGATCTGCCTCAATCGTCAATGTATCGCTGTTTAGATCGACGTTATTGACAGCTAAGTTTGGCAAACGAGCGACTGACGCTTGGTAGGCAGGCGCATGCGCATAGTTGGCTTTATCTTTTATGTCACCTAGCCATGTTGGTAATTGCTTGAGCCATTCATAAGCGCTCGGCTGCTGCTGTGCCAGCTCTAGTAGGGTTAGATACAATTCGCGTTCGGCGTTGATGATAGTGTCGTTGAGCATAAAAGCAGGTTACCGTGTTGATTAAGAAATAACTGTGTTAAAAGTAAGGATTATTTAAACGCCACAATAGAGACAAAATTCAAAAACTGAAACCACGTTAGATGACGTTTAAAGCCAACTTGATCTAACCGTGCATGATGCTCATCTAACGTGTCAGTAATGAGGACATTTTCCAATGCATTACGCTTACCGCTAATCTCCATTTCGGTGTAGCCATTTGCACGTTTGAAGTCGTAATAACGCTCTACTAACCATGCATCATATTGCTCATCAAATGCATGGGTTTTTTCAGTCAGTACCAATATGCCGCCTTCGCTCAATGCCGCATAAATCTTTTCTAGCACTGCGACCCTATCAGCAGCTGGCAAAAACTGTAGCGTCAAGTTCAAAATCACCATATCACACGGCTCAAACTCAATATCGCGGATATCTGCTGTGATCACTTCGATATCGTGCTCAGGATAGTTGTCACTCAATAACGTCGTGGCTTCGGTCGTCATCGCAGGCGAAATATCAATTGCTTTAACCTGTAAGTCTTGTGAGTCGAACTCACCAGCTAGCGTCATGCTGGCTGCACCCAGTGAGCAGCCCAAGTCATAAACACGACTAACACGCTGACCACTATCGCTCTGCTGACGATACTTGCAATGACGACGGGCAAATATGGGTAGCATAGCCAGTACCTGCCCATAACCAGGTACACTGCGACGAATCATATCAGGGAAACAAGCCACCACTTGCTCATCAAATGAAAAGCGTGCGGCCTTATCCAGTGGCGTAGTAAACGGTTTATCAAATAGGGTGTCATGTTTGATAGCAGGCTGAGATTGGCTCATGGGACGACTCATTTTTTAGAATAGAACTGAAATTAAGAATTACTGGATGACTTTTACTTAGCAGTTTTGCTTGTCATTATCAGTTGATAAAGAAGTAAGATAGCAAAAGCCCATTATAACATTACTGTTTGTTACTTATCGCCTTTGGCTTGCCTGCTAAGCTGAATAAATAGTGCCAAGGGTAATGAGACGTTTGAAAGAAGCATTGAAAAACGAGAGCATCACTACCAAATATAGCGCTTAACCCATATTTATAATAATAGGAAAAAATTATGCAAACGATCGTATTAGGTGGCGGCTGCTTCTGGTGCACCGAGTCTGTATTTTTATCAGTGAAAGGGGTGCAATCTGTCGTCTCAGGCTACATGGGCGGCGATGCTGTTTCTGCCAATTATGAAGCTGTCTGTAGTGGTACGACTGGTCATGTCGAAGTCATCAAAGTCGAATTTGATGAGTCTATTGTCCCGTTAGAAGTAATACTCGATGTCTTTTTTGCCACGCATGATCCCACCACGATGGATCGTCAAGGCAATGACGTCGGTAGTCAGTATCGCAGCGTGGTCTTTTACACCGAAGATAGTCAAAAACCGACCGTTGACCGTACCATCAATAAGTTACGCGATATGGGTGTCGATGTAGTGACGGAAGTACATCCTGCCGTTGAGTTCTATCAGGCAGAAGACTCACATCAAGATTTCTTCAACAGAAACCCAGGACAAGCTTATTGCAACTTTGCAATACCGCCAAAGCTTGCCAAACTGCGTAAAGAATTTAGCAAATATATGGTTAGTTAAATGAGGGTTAGCTAAATCGAATAAGACATTATTTATTCAAAAATTTTCTTAGCCTAATGTTGGATACCGGCCAAACACTTATACTATAGGTGTTTGGCTTTTTACTATTTATGCCTTTGACATGACCAATCAATATTACTAACGCTAAATCTATATATAAAAACTTGCAGATAGAGGATTGCAGTATGAACCCTGAGTTTTGGCAAAAACGTTGGCAAGAAGGTCGCATTGGATTCAATCAATCTACGGTCAATCCATTGCTGACTGAGTACTTTAACCGCCTCAATCTAACTGCGGGTAGCCGCATTTTTGTGCCGCTTTGTGGTAAATCTATCGATATGGTTTGGCTAGCGACGCAAGGCTATGACGTGGTGGGCGTTGAGTTGGTCGAAACAGCCGTACAAGCATTTTTTGCTGAGCAAAACATCGAACCTACCGTCTATCAACAGGCAGACAATCCAGCGATTAGATACTATCAAGGCCAGTTGTCGGGACAAACCATCACTTTATGGGCTGCTAATATCTTTGCGCTGACCGCTAAAGATATTGGCTCTATTGATGCAATATATGATAAAGCGGCATTAATCGCTCTGCCAGCTGACATGCGTATGAAATATAGTGAGGAAGTGCGGAAACTTAGTAGCGATACCAGTAAAGTTGATGGTGCTAACAATGAAATAACACCGCAGCTTTTACTCACGCTAAATTATGATCAGTGTAAAAAGAATGGACCACCCTTCTCTATTAATACCAACCAACTAGAGCAGTATTATAGCGCTCACTACCAAATCTGTGAACTAGCGAGTGAGCCTTCCTCTATAGGTTCTGCACCTGATATCACTGTCGCAGAACAGGTCTGGCTATTGAGCAGTAAGTAAAAAAAACCATGTAACTCTTAACAAGCTGCTAAATCGCAACGGAGAAATTGAATGAAAATAATAATCGGCCTAATGAGTGTAATTGCTATTCTGCTAGTCGCTCTGGCAGGCCCATTGTACAAATTTGGCGTTGTAGAATTAGGCACTGCGTTTACAGGGTTTAAATTTGGATTATTTGCTGGTATCGCAGCACTAGTATTGTTGGCTATACAGTTATTGTTTAAACGCAATACAGCCAGTATTGGGAGCGCACTAGCCTCAGCCATACTTGCTGTCGCGGCAATCGCTGTCCCGCTTGGCATGATGAATACGGCCAAAAATGTACCACCTATTCACGATATTTCTACCGATTTGGTGAATCCGCCTGAGTTTGTCGCGATTGCTCCACTACGTGCAGATGCACCGAATCCCGTAGAGTACACAGGCGCAGAAGTAGCTGAACAACAACGTACTGCCTACCCTGATTTGCAGACATTGACCTATGCTCAATCGAAGTCTGAAGTGGTTGAAGCAGCCAAACAAGCCATAGAAAATTTAGGATGGGATCTTGTAAACACTGATGCCGACATTGGCATCATCGAAGCAACAGAGACGACTGCTTGGTTTGGTTTCAAAGATGATGTGATCATTCGTGTGACTGACAACGATAGCGAGCGCTTGGTTGATATTCGCAGTAAGTCACGAGTTGGACAGAGTGATTTGGGCAAAAATGCGGCGCGTATTCATAGCTTTATAGAAGAACTAGATAGTGTGCTAGCCGAATAAACAGGTTATACCTCCTAAGGATAGCTCTCGAGTTGAAATACTGTTTAACGCTTTGCATTTTCAGCTCTATGAAATCCTCTTCTAATCTCACGGCAGCGTCAATTTATCGTAACCATTTATAACCTTGGTACTTCGACAGCTTTTCTTTACTGTTTAGATTGGTTACTCTACGTTAATATCATTTTTTGCCTTTCGATAACTATTTTAACGTTTATAGGATATTTTCATGCGTTTGACTCCTTTTTCTACTTTGTCGCTGCTTAGTGTTGCTGTCGGCATCAGCCTTGCTACCACTGCTCAAGCTGCGCAGCCGCCAGCACCTGATTTATCCAATAGCGAGTTTCAACAGTGCTTAGACAATCTAAAGAACTCTAGCAAATTTAGCGGTGTTGATGGTTATACCTTTAATAACTATCGCCCAAGCCAGCCTGATCCTAGTGTCATTCAGTCACTGAATTATCAGCCAGAGTTTCAAAAAGACGTCTGGGACTACTTATCAGCATTGGTAGACAAAGAGCGTGTCGAGGACGGTATCCGAGCCAAGCGTCAATGGGGCTCGACGCTACGTCAAATCGAATCGCGTTATGGCGTAAAAGCTGAGCATGTGCTCGGTGTCTGGGGCGTAGAATCTAACTTTGGTCAAACGCTAGGTAAAAAACCATTATTTGAGTCTTTGGCGACCTTATCTTGTTTTGACCGTCGTCAGAGCTATTTCCAAGGTGAATACGCCAATGCACTAAAAATCGTGCAAAACGGTGATATCGCACCAAATGATATGACAGGCTCATGGGCAGGTGCCTTCGGACAGACACAGTTTATGCCGAGTACCTTTTTAGAATTGGCAGTAGATTTCGATGGTGATGGACGTCGTGATTTGGTCAATAGCGTACCTGATGCACTCGCTTCTACCGCAAACTTCTTGGATAATCGCGGCTATCGTACTGGTGAGCCTTGGGGCTATGAAGTCAAACTACCTGATGGGTTTTGGGCCGCTTCTAATCGTAAGGATAAAAAATCGATAAGCCACTGGCGCGACCAAGGTCTGACGTTGGCTAATGGTAGTCCGTTACCATATGACTTAAGTAGTGCAGGCTTATTGTTACCCGCTGGGATGGAAGGCCCTGCTTTCTTGGTGGGTAAAAATTTCGACACTTTCTACTCTTATAACGCCTCAGAAAACTACGCATTGGCTATCGCACACTTATCAGATCTAATCACTCGCGAAGACAGCAGCAAAACAGACTTTATCACTGCGTGGCCGACAGATGATCCTGGTATCAGCCGCCAGCAGGCCAAAGACATTCAACAAGCGTTGCTAAACGCAGGTTATGACATTGGCGGTGTAGATGGCATCATCGGAGACAATACTCGTACCGCTATCCAGCAATATCAGACTAGTCGCGGCATTTTCCCAGCTGACGGACGCGCAGGTCAAAAATTCTATCGCGCCATCGTTGGCAATGCAGCGCCGAGTCAAACTCAATACGGCCAGCCTGCAAACAGCAAACCTCTGAATCCTGCACCTGCCGATCGCATGGGGCAATTGATTCAACAGCAAACGATTGCTCCTAGTAGCTACTCATCTCAGCCATCAGTGAGCTCCTCAACTTCTAGCAATACACGTTATCGCCGCGTTACTGATGCCGATGGCACTATCAAGCTTGTTCGTATAGACCAAGGTTCGTAGTAGTAAGATAAATAGTGCTATTTAGACGCATCAAAAAAGCCACGCTACTATTAGCGTGGCTTTTTTATTTATAGATAGTTATTAATAGAACTTATCTAATTGACTCAAAATACGTATCTAGACAATAGGCGGTGGCTTAGGCTGACCATTATCACCATTCCAGTTTTCGCGAGCTTTGTCGTCTAAATCGGCTGCCGTTTTTGGCTCCCACTTACCATTTTCTTTCCAAGTCGCATCACCCCAATCTTCATCTTCGGCTTTACTATCTAAATCTTTATAGGCCTTACTAGGATCTATACCGCGACGTTTCATATCTGCTACTTGCTCTTCTAACGTATGAAACTGATCAGCATCATGCATAGACTTTTCTAGACCATCAATCTCTCTCTTTAGTTCGTCATTTTTAGCATTGCTCATCGTACGCTCTCCCTAATTATTAATATTATAGTTCTCATTCTAAAATAGTTAACGTTGTTAATACTGCTAACTAACTGACTTTATTATTACGGGTCTGAGGAAGATTCACAAGCATTGCACGTATGCTTTGTATTACAAAACGTAGTCGTGATGCCAAAGTAGACGTTTTAGATGGCTATTTTTGAACGCGCTAGCGAATAATTACTCGTCTTGTTTATTCGTATTTGAGGTATGATTTTGCAGTAGGTTTTTTGCGTAGAAGGTAAGCTTCCAAAGCTCTTGTGATACACGCGTACCATAAGTCATCAGTTGTATCCAATTTGCACCGACTAGCTTACGTTGCAAATTATTAATATCAGCTTGAGAGATTTGGCAGCGTGAAACAGCATGAACGTTTGGCATCTCTTTTTTGATGTCTACTTCCGCTTTAGCGGTAATCAAACGATTGATGGCATTTTGCAAGCCATAGCTCGAAAAAGTAGACGGTATTCTCATGAGTGTCATGAGTATCTCGTGCCACGAGAGAGTTAGTGATCGGGTTACGTCCGTTAGATTACCGCCTTCATAAGCTTGAGCACTATATTGAATCTCAAAAAACTCCGTTAACTCAATTGGCTCACTAACCTTATCCGCTATAAAGTCTTCGTCATCAGGACTGTTTTTCTCTACCTCGGTAGTACTAGGTAATATATCGACTGGCTTCTCATACACGACCTTTTTACTAGTAGTATTCTCTTCATCATTCGCTCTGACCCAGCCACCTATCATTTTATTATTGGCGACGGCATTATAATGAGCCTGTACCAGTAATGGCTCAATATCTTCTTCCGTATCATAGTAATGTAGCTGGTTATCTTGCTTGGTGACTAACTTAATAAACTCTTGAAGTTGTCGGCTGATAACAGCGTCTGGAGAATGGTTTTTGACCAGCACAATTAGCGGCTTAAGCTTCGCTTTGGCATTTAGATAACTCAAATGCATCTGGCTGACACCGTTTTTTTGCACAGTTCCGTAGCTGTCGCCAACGATCATGACTGCGTAATCACAAGAGTCAATACACTGACGCCCATAAAAAGAGGCTTTAGATAATTTACTAGAAACATCATAGGTCAGAAATGCGCGCGCCTGAAAAAATATCGCTAAGCTGTCTAGAACCAACAACTGGTCATTGTCAGCGCATATAATATGAATATGATAGCGACGATTCGGCACAATTACCTCTAAGCGTAGGTCGTGACATAAAAAGGATAAGGTGTGAGATAGAACACAAAAATCTTGTCTTGCTCAGCCTAGCATACTCTTAGCTTAAAAAGATGCACTCAATTTATTTCAACTGAGTCAGCGTTGCATACAGCGCATTGTTATCACTAGCTTTGATAATAACTAGTGATAGTAGTATTGCAATGCCATTTCTGCACCGAGTAAGCGCTCAACTAAAGCGCATAGTCTATCACTATATTTAGTGGCGTGAAAAGTTAATGGCGGTCTAGTAATGGTATTTTTATTACTGGTTTTTTGTGACAGATTTTCTCGTTTTTCACTCATCAATGATGCAGACAAGTTGTTTGCAATCAACAGCTGTCTAACCCGTTCAGCAATCGCTTGGCCAGAATCAATAACTTGTATTGACAGCTGCTGCTGTGCAATCTCATCCAATAAAAATGTCTTAAAAAACGGATAATGCGTACATCCCAACACTAACTGATCAACACCTTCATTAGCAAATACTCGTATCTGTTGACGTAACCTTTCGGCTGTCTCGTCTTGTTCTGACATACCTGCTTCTACCCAAGGCACCAGTTGCGGATCAAAATACTTAGTGACTACTGTGTTATTAGGTTGAGCAAAATTGATAATAACATCATTTAATAAGGTGCCATTCAACGTCGCTTTGGTTGCCAGCACCGCTACATGACCACTCTTACTCGCCAATACCGCAGGCTTCAATGCAGGGACAAGACCCACAATAGGTATATGTGGATAGCAGCGTCGGGAAGTATCTAGCGCATATGCTGAGGCACTGTTACAAGCAATAACTATTAGCTTACAGCCTTGCTTATGTAACCACTCTACTGCCTTTAGCGTTAATGCTTCAATATCTTCGCTGTCACGATTACCATAAGGTACATTTAATGTATCAGCATAATATACATAACGCTCAGTAGGCAGCTGCTGTGTTAAATGCAAATAAACAGACAAACCGCCAACACCAGAGTCAAACACGCCAATGGGCGCGCTACGGTTTTTATCGCTTATAACTGTGTTACCAACATGTTTATTGACATCTACTAGATCAATAGCTTTGAGACTCTGGTCAACAGATATATCAACACACGGTTTGAGCTTTCCGACTGTCTGGTTTTTGATATCCATCTTTATGCTAATGCCATTATCATATTATTCATCAATCTCATTACCCAGTTAAATGCGCTATATGTATATTGCGTGTGTGGCGTTACTCTACGTCAGCTATCTATCAACTACCTTTATGCGATAGGAATTTTTTAGACCAATAGAATCAGGCGACATTATAAAATTATAGCACTCATCGGCAAACAGCAATTAATAGATAGACATAATACCTAATCAGTAGGCATGGATAGTGAATAAGACTGGCCACCACTCTGTAGCGTCAATATCGTCTTGCCATTTTCTTCTGATAACGCTCCAATTTCAGTCAGGTGATAAAAAGTATTGCGGCCAATAAGCGCGGTTAAGCCATTTCTAACCATCATGTAAGGGCGTACTTGTTCTGTAGACGCTAATTCCTGAGAATCTGCAACATCGCCAGCTGTACTCACTTGATTCGCTTGATTACTGTTATTGAAGTCACTGTTATTAAAGTCGCTGTCATTAGAATCGCTCTTATTAGAATTATATGCCTTTAATACAATCGGATGCGCATCGTCTAAGCGAACCACATCCCCTGTCGTCGTTGTAAACTCCAACCAACTCATATCACCTTCATTGACAATACCGACATCATTAATAAGAAGTGGTGCATCTTCAACTTGGATACGGATTTTCTGTACAGGGGTCTTTAAAAAGTACTCAGTATTGCCATTATTTTCTTCTTTCCATAGTATCGTGGCAAACAAGCTGACCAGTGACTCACGGGTCATTTGTCCGCCTTCATGCCACCACTCTCCGTTTGCCTTGATAGTCAAATCCATATCAGCAATATCTTTAGGATGCCATTTTTCAAGCGGTGGTATTGCACGCCCTTCGCGAGTGCCTTTCGTAGACTTAATGTACTGGCTTAGTGCATCCAAATTATCTAAGCTGCCTAGGCTAGAAGGCTTACTGGTCGGTGCTTCCAATATTCTCTCATGGCTGTCTTCAGTGCTATTATTATCGTTATTCATTATTAATCCCTTTATTTAGTATTCAAAGTTTGGCTTATCTATTATTACTATAAATTTTTGTTTCAGGTATGATGAAACTTTATCGTTATAACAACCTCATTTTCTTAACATTACCTTAGCATCGATACTCATAAATGCGTATCGTGTTTGTAGGACTTTTCTTTTATAATGAGTAACGATTTTTTATTGAAATGGTCAAGTGGGTGTTGTATTGATGACACATCTTACGTTATGCGTTGATATCCTTAGATAAATTGGTATTAACCATGACGGGTCAATTGATGCCGCAAAGACAGTTTTATCGGGCAGCCATATGTCTGAGTGACGTTAGCGCCGCAAGTCTATTATTCAGTTGTTAAGCTAATGATGCCCTGAGATAAGCCACTAAAAGTTTAGGAGTAGGTATGCAAGAGCAAGACAATCAAACGCCAGTTATTGATGGTAATACTGTGAATGCTGACGCACCAGTAGTGACAGAGACCGCAACGCTAGATAAAGCAGAACCAGTCGTAGCGCCAGTTGCCGCGGAACCTGAAGTCGAACGCGAATCAATGGAGTTCGATGTCATCATCGTTGGTGGTGGACCTGCAGGTCTGTCTGCTGCCATCCGTTTGCGCCAGCTCGCTATTGAAGCTGGTAATGATGAGTTTATGGTTTGTGTGGTCGAAAAAGGCTCTGAGTTTGGTGCCCATACGTTGTCTGGTGCAGTCATCGAGCCACGCGCTCTAAATGAGCTAATCCCTGACTGGAAAGAAAAAGGTGCACCGCTTAACGTGCCAGCGACAGAAGATCGTTTTTATTATTTAAACTCTGCCACACGCTCAACTAAAGTGCCTGACTCTTTAATTCCAGGTCCGATGCACAACGATGGCAACTATATTGTCTCGCTAGGTAATGTCGTTCGTTGGTTAGCCGTACAGGCAGAAGAGCTTGAAGTCATGATGTTCCCAGGCTTCCCTGCCGATGACATCTTATACAATGACGACGGTTCGGTCAGAGGTGTGTTAACTGGTGATATGGGTGTAGCCGCCAATGGTGAAGCCAAGCCAAGCTTTGAGCCTGGTTATGAACTCCTTGCCAAATACACTATTTTTGCCGAAGGTAGCCGTGGGCATTTAGGCAAACGCTTAATCAGCCGTTTTGATCTAGATAAAGATTCTGATCCTCAGCATTATGGTATCGGTCTAAAAGAGCTATGGGAAGTTGAGCCTGAAAAGCATGAGCAAGGCGTTGTCATGCATGGTCTTGGCTGGCCATTGACTGAAACTGGCTCTACTGGTGGCTGGTGGTTATACTTTGATGAAAACAACCAAGTAAGCTTTGGTCTTGTGGCGGATTTGTCTTACCACAACCCTTACATGTCTCCATTCGATGAAATGCAGCGCTTGAAAACGCACCCTGTGATCAAAAATGTTTTAGAAGGCGGTAAGCGCATCTCTTACGGCGCACGTGCGTTGACCAAAGGTGGTCTAAACTCATTACCGAAGTTCACCTTCCCAGGTGGCGTGTTGGTAGGTGATGACGCTGGTTTCTTAAACCCAGCAAAAATCAAAGGTACGCATACCTCGATGAAGTCAGGCATGCTCGCAGCCGAAGCTATCTTTGAGGCGCTACAAGCTGAACGTCAGCATGATGAAGTGGTTGCTTATAGTACAATGTACAAAGAGTCATGGTTGTATCAAGATAACTATGAGTCGCGCAACTTTTCACCTGCGATTCACCGTATGGGTCTGTTCATGGGCGGCGCTTTCACCTTTATCGAGCACAACTTGCTAAAAGGTAAAATGCCATTCACTTTGCATGACAACATCCCAGATTACGATCAGTTGGAGCGTGCTAATCATGCTTATCAACCAACTTATCTTAAGCCTGATGGTAAGCTAGTATTTGATAAATTGTCATCAGTATTTATCTCTAACACCAACCATGCAGAAGATCAGCCAACGCATCTAAAACTTACTGATCCAACGGTACCTATTTCAATCAACTTACCGTTGTATGCTGAGCCTGCACGTTTGTACTGCCCAGCGGGTGTATATGAAGTGGTCAAAGACGCTGAAGGTGCTAAGTTTGTCATCAATGCGCAGAACTGTGTGCATTGTAAGACCTGTGATATCAAAGACCCTTCACAGAACATCACTTGGGTAACCCCAGAAGGTGGCGGTGGTCCTAACTACCCAAACATGTAAATCAGGATAATTCTGATTTGAGCTGGTGCAGTTAATATCATTAAAACTGTACTCCAATAAAAACCGCCCTTCTCTTTATAAGAGTCGGGCGGTTTTTTAATGCTGAGAACAAGCTGGTTTTATCAATCAATGCTGCTTAGTCTGTCCAAGCATCACGGTTAGCTTCATCTCTGAGTTTCACAAAGTTATCAGGATCAAACTTTATCTGATCGCCTGTTTTACCCTCTTTTACCTGACGCTCATAGTCACGCAGTATTCTTAGCGCTACAGGAGATAAGAGCAAGATGGCCACTAAGTTGACCAAGGCCATCAGACCCATAGACAAGTCAGCGAAGTTCCATATAGCAGGTAAACTAGCAACAGAGCCGATAAATACCATACCTAATACTAGGAAGCGGAAAACCATAATCATTACTTTGGCGTTTTTGGCACCAGAGATAAATTCAAGATTTGACTCACCGTAGCTATAGTTGGCGATGATAGACGTAAATGAGAAGAAGAAAATCGCAATCGCCACGAACACCACACCTAGGTCACCCACATACTGTGATAAGGCCAACTGAGTTAACTGAATACCTTCTTGCTCGACATTAGGGTCGACCACACCAGACAAAATAATAATCGACGCCGTCGCGGTACAAATGATAAGGGTATCCATAAATACGCCAAGCATTTGCATGAAACCTTGTACTGCTGGATGATCAGGATGACTCTTTGCCGTTGCTGCAGCATTCGGCGCTGAACCCATACCTGCTTCGTTAGAAAACAAGCCACGTTTGATACCGTTAATCATTGCTTGCGCAATACCATAACCGATGACACCGCCTGCCGCCTGCTCAAAACCAAATGCTGATTTTACAATCAACGCGATCGCTGCTGGGAATTGACTAAAGTTAGTCACGATAATGAATAGCGCTAGCAAGATGTACAAGATGGCCATCACTGGTACGATTTTACCCGCGATACGAGCTACTGAGCGCAAACCACCGAATACCACTGGCGCTACCAGTACTACCAATACCAAACCTGTCATCCACGTTGGCACACCAAAGGCTTCATTGGTCGCTTGAGCGATGGTATTGGATTGTACGCCATTAAATGCCAAACCAAAGGCCACTAACAAACATAATGAGAAAAACACGGCAAGCCAGCGCTTGCCTAGACCTTTTTCGATGTAATAAGCAGGGCCACCGCGGTACACATTATCGTTGTGCGGTACTTTATATGCCTGTGCTAAGGTTGACTCGATAAAGCTGGTCGACATACCGACCAGTGCCGTCATCCACATCCAGAATACAGCACCTGGTCCACCCAAATAGATGGCAATTGCCACACCTGCCAAGTTACCAGTACCAACACGCGCGGCCAGCGACGTCATCAATGCTTCAAATGAGCTAATACCACCATCTTTGCGTCCTTGGTTGGACACGCGTAGCAACTTCCACATATGACCAAAATGACGAAACTGAATAAAATGTGTCACGACGGTGAAGTAGATACCTGCACCAATTAGTAAGAACATCAGTAATCCATACCAAGGGTTACTAGCAATCAGCCAATCGTTGTTACCCCAGATAATACCGACACCATAATTTACGATGTTATTAAACCAACCTACTATCCCTTCGTTCATATGGGCTCCTTATTCATTCTTTATACGCGTTACTTAAATTTCATATCGATATCATATTTTGATTGCCATGGACTATATAAGCCTCTGTGCAAAATACCTGATACCAAAAAGACACGTGCATGATATAGATATTGAGCGACATGCGACCATCACGTTTACTTATCGACTTTATATAGTTATTTTTAAAATAAATAATGCTTATGTTTCATCTTATATAGAATAGATTAAGTGATAATTTAATCGTATAAATTACTCGGTTGCCGTAACGTTAGGTTCTTTAATAAATATTTAGCAAACTAATTTTTAGTAATTTACTTATTATTTATGCGTAGTAGTTTGCAATTATCTTTATTAAACCGTGCTAATATAAATTCTATATCCGTTTAGACTGTTTTATGGTTATCGAAGCTATTAATCAGTACAAGAAGCACAACAGGTTAGCGTGTTAAAAAGATTAAAACTCTTGTCAGGAAGACGAGATTGTTAAAAAGACACTGGATAGTCCACCCTTCTGTCTTCCTCAAGAAACGTTATTTTTGCCATTCGATGGTTTAGGTCAATACGATGCTTAAATAGTTAACTACTTTTATTTGAAGTAGAGAATTACCGAGCATTAAACGTACTATCACGCATCATCGTTTTCACTATATAAAGCAGTACCTGACTATTTTTTATACTTTTCGTGGTAAGAAATAATCGCAGTTCTTTTTATATGGTTGATATTTTTTAAGTAAGACAAAAGGAGTTGTCCTATGGAAAACCACAACGATCCATCTGGATATTGGCGCGCCAATATTCGTCTCATTCTCGGCAGCTTGGTTGTTTGGGCGCTATGCTCATATGGCTTTGGTATCTTGTTTCGTCCATTGTTAGCTGGTATCAAAATCGGTGGTACTGATCTGGGCTTTTGGTTTGCTCAGCAAGGATCCATTGGTATATTTATCATCCTAATTTTCTTTTACGCTTGGCGTATGAATAAGTTAGACAAACAATATGGCGTAGACGAGGAATAGCCCCATGAGTCAATTTGTAATTAATCTTATTTTTGTGGGTCTATCCTTCGCTCTCTATTTCGGTATCGCGATTTGGGCTCGTGCTGGTTCAACCAGTGAATTTTATGTTGCTGGTGGTGGTGTCCATCCGGTCGTTAACGGTATGGCAACAGCTGCTGACTGGATGAGTGCGGCGTCATTTATCTCAATGGCAGGTCTTATTGCTGCTAGTGGTTATGGCGCTTCTACCTATTTGATGGGTTGGACTGGCGGTTACGTTCTGCTAGCGATGCTTTTAGCGCCTTATTTACGTAAGTTCGGTAAGTTCACGGTTCCTGATTTTATCGGCGATCGTTTTTACTCAAAAACGGCTGCTATGATTGCTGTGGTCTGTTTGATTACCGCATCGACCACTTACGTTATCGGTCAGATGACCGGTGCTGGTGTTGCATTCTCGCGCTTCTTAGAAGTTGAGAGTAGTACTGGTCTTATCATTGCGGCTATTGTTGTCTTCTTCTATGCCGTACTTGGTGGTATGAAAGGGATTACCTATACGCAGGTTGCACAGTATGTGGTTCTGATGATTGCCTATACTATTCCTGCTGTCTTTATTTCACTTGAGTTGACCGGTAACCCGATTCCAGGCCTTGGTTTGTTTTCAAACCATGTCGAGTCAGGTGTCCCTATTTTGACTAAGCTTAACCAAGTTGTGACTGACTTAGGATTTGCCTCTTATACGGCTGATGTTCCTAACAAGCTAAACATGGTGCTATTTACCTTGACGCTAATGATCGGTACAGCAGGTCTACCACACGTTATCATTCGTTTTTTCACTGTACCTAAAGTGGCTGATGCACGTTGGACAGCAGGTTGGACACTGGTATTTATCTCGCTACTATACTTTACTGCTCCAGCAGTAGGTGCTATGGCTCGTCTAAACCTAATTGACACCGTTTACCCACAAGGGGTTGCAGAAGCGCCTCTAGAATATGATCAACGTCCAGACTGGATGATGACATGGGAAGAAACAGGTCTTATCAAGTATAACGATCTAAACAATGATGGTCGTATTCAGTTGTACAGTGATAGTGGGTTAGGTGCTGCTCAGATCGCCCTCAATACTGCTCAAACTGACGGTGGCGATGTTGCTGCAGCAACTGCAGCGGTAGAAACCGCTCGTATTGCACATGATGCAGAGCTTGATGGTCGTTTTGCTAACGCTGGATGGGCAGGTAACGAGCTTGATGTTAACGCTGATATCTTAGTTCTAGCGAATCCAGAAATTGCACAGCTTCCACCATGGGTTATTGGTCTGATTGCTGCAGGTGGTTTGGCAGCAGCACTATCAACCGCTGCCGGTCTACTCCTTGCTATCTCATCAGCCATCAGTCATGACTTGATCAAACGTAACTTAAACCCAAATATCACTGATAAACAAGAGCTAAAATATGCTCGTATCACTATGGGTGTGGCGATTGTAGTAGCAACTTACTTAGGTATGAATCCGCCAGGGTTTGCCGCACAGGTCGTAGCACTGGCCTTCGGTATTGCTGCCTCTTCATTGTTCCCTGTGTTAATGATGGGTATTTTCTCTAAACGCATCAACAATCTTGGCGCTATTGCCGGTATGTTGACTGGTTTAATAGTCGTTCTTGTCTATATCTTTATGTTCAAAGGTTGGTTCTTCATCAGTGGTACAGCGAACTTCCCTGATACTGAAGAGTACTGGTTATTTGGTATCTCACCACTATCATTTGGTGCAGTTGGTGCATTGCTTAACTTCATCGTAGCATTCGCTGTATCTTATGCTACTGCGCCACCACCAGCACATATTCAAGAGCTGGTTGAGAGCGTACGTTCTCCACGTGGCGCTGGCGGTGCGGTCGACCACTAAGCTCACAACTGAGGATATATCTTCTGTTACTATATATCACTCACAGGCAGTAGCTGCTTGTGGGTGATTTTTTTATCCTATAGCTATAATAACTAAATTTTAGATTTTTACTTTATCTAAGAGGTTCAATTAGACAAATCTAACGCATTAAGGAATATTTTATGCTTTTTGAGTTTATCGCTACCATCGCTGCCGCATTTGGTATGGCTGGACTAGCACTTATCATAACTCACCTCAGCAAACTGGCAGGCAAACGTGCACCTAAATGGCTGATTCCCTTATTTGCTGCTATTGGGATGTTTGCATTCCAGATAAACCAGGAATACAGCTGGTATGGTCAACAAGTGCGAGATCTGCCAGAAGGCGTAGAAGTTGTCAAAACAGCAGAAAGCAAGGAATGGTTTCGCCCATGGTCTTATGTTAAACCACAAGTCTTGCGCTTTATTGCTGCAGATACGGGCAATGCTAGCATGCATGCGGACAATCCAGACATGCACTTAGTTAATTTGTATTTGTTTGAAAGACGCAGAAGCATGCAAAAGATTTTACAGGTAATAGACTGTACTACACCTGCACGAGCGGACTACGTAATACCAGAAAAAGGTAGCACACTGACGGTGGATGAACATGTTAAACAGACCACTGCATGGCGAGAGCTAACTACAGATGATCCTTTATTTATCAAAATTTGTACTGATGCAAGCGTCTGATCCAATAACGCTTAGTACAACGATGCTGGTTTATTAAACACTGATAGTACTTCGCTTTTAATAGCGTTGAGAAGCGGCTGAATAAGTATGCTTTGAATTGGCTCCTAATAATAGCCCAGCGCACAAACCACCAAAATGTGCCGCAAACGAGATACCTTGTTGCGGCATCAATCCTTGCTTAATGGTCAGCCAATAACCAGTCCCCATAACAATACAAGCAATCAGATAACCCCAACGCCGCGCAAATATAGCCCCGCCTATCATATAACCTAACATTGCAAAACAAAGCCCTGATGCGCCGATATGGATAGAAGATGGCGACCCGATAACCCAAGTGACCAGTCCTGAGGCGACCACCAGTTTAATTACCGTGCGATAAGCATTTTTCTCAAACAGTCCAAACAAAAACAAAATCTGTAATAGCGTCACCGTATTGCCAGTCAAATGCGATAAATTGCCATGCATGGTCCACGAAGCAAATACCCCTATCATACTACCTACATCTAAAGCACGTGGCACGATACCAAAGATGTTCCACATACCAAATAAGACCACTTCATTTAGAAAAAACATGCCCCACATCGGTATAAGCACAAAAGCATACAGTCCAATGACCTGCTTTATCCGCACGACAATTAAGTTAAGCAACTGCTGCCAATTCATATACCATCCTATCCTTATTACCTAAATTTTTTATACCTACTTAATGATTTACAGCAAATAGTGGGTGCACAGCAGGTTTGAATGATAACAATGATGCATCCTCATCAGCAGTGAGATAGTTGTCACCATGCAATAATGACGTCGAATGATAAGGAACCAAGGCCGTAGGAATAAATCGACGTGCTGCGTCAATGTGCTTGATTGAATCATCAAAGAAGATATGCGGCGCAAATGTTCTGAGTACCGCTGTTTTCTCTAATCCTCCCAAAAAAAATGCCATATCAACATTCACGCCCCACTCTCGTAATGTCTTGATAGCCCGTAAGTCAGCTGGTGCATTGCGCGCGGTCACCAGCGCAATTTTTATTGGCGAGTATTTTAAACCAGCAGGTAGGCGCTCTTGCAGATTTGATAATTTAATCAATAATTCAGCGTAAGGACCTTTTTCAATCGGTAAATCACGCATTTGTACTTCACGATCATGAAAGGCTCGTAGCCCTTTTTGTTTGTATAGCAGTTCACCTGAATCATCAAAAAGTACCGCGTCCCCGTCAAAGGCAATGCGCAGCTGCTCAGTATCCAGCTCATAAGTATTCACAGGCGTAGCGTCTAGTATGGCACAGGCACAGATATTGGCATCCGCCACTTGTTGGGCATCGTCGCGATTAGTGGTCAAGAATAGGTCAACGTTAAAGTCTTTGATATAAGGCGCAACAGGGCTACCTGAAATAAAAGCAGAACGGGAGATATTGATATCATGTTCTAGAATTGCATTAAGTACCTGAATACCAGTGTCTGGACTACTTTTTGACACGATAACGACTTCGACCAATGGTGTTTCAATGTCTGAATCCTGTCCATCGCTATTATCAGAATACTTATTTAGGTTTAATAATGCTTTAATTAGCGGATAACCTGCACCAATATTCAAGGGATCATTTTCACGCTCGGTCATGTACTCCCTGAACTCTTTTACAGCACTTGCAGGTCGTTGCTCTAACAGCTCTAGCAAATAGTTTTCTGACTCATTCAAATCGAAAAGTGCCGTTGCAGAAATTGCGACGATGAGCGTATTACTAAAATCGACAGCCATGACTATCTCTACTTATAAAGTTATATAGGAAAATGAATGAAAACCAGTTTACTACATTCATAAGCCTTTATAACACTAAGAAAAGTTATCATTATGCAGCGTCACAGATTGTAAGTTTCTAAAATATCCTTCTCTTAATTCTTGGAAAAAGTATTAGCCAATAAAAAAGCCACACTGCTCTATTAGCAATATGGCTTCTTAACGAGTAGAAAATCTGCTGCACCAAAATACAATGACTTTATACGCTTAGATTCAATCTACCCCAGCAGCACAAGTGAAATCGCAGGGAACATCACCAAGATAACCAAACGGATCACATCAGAGACAATGAATGGTGCCACCCCGCGGAACATATCACTCAGCTTAATGTGCGGCGCCATCGCCTTAATCACAAAGATATTCATCCCCATCGGCGGCGTAATCAAACCAAGCTCCACCGTCAATACCGCAATGATGCCAAACCAGACTGGGTCAAACCCTAACGCTAGAATGATGGGATACACAACAGGTATGGTGATCACCAGCATCGCGAGCGCATCCATGAACAGTCCTAATAGGAAGTACATGAACAGGATACAGATTAGGACAATCATTGGACTGACCGCCAATCCACCGATCCAAGATGCCAAGGTATAAGACAAGCGTGAGACTGAGATAAAATATCCCAATGCCTCTGCACCCAGTAGCATAAAGAACACCACTGCAGAGAGTGCTAGCGTCTCAATCAATGACTGCTTAAGACCATCTAAACGCATACCTTTAGCAAAGGCATAAGCCCAAGAGACAAACGCTCCTACTGCGGCGCCTTCTGTTGGGGTAAATAGCCCAAAGAAGATACCAGCAATAATCACAATAAAGATAAAGCTAAACGGTATCAGACCAGTCAGTGACAGTAGTTTGGCTTTCCAAGACGTTTTCTCACCACGTTTTGCTAAGTGCGGTTTCCAGCGTACCATCACCATGACGGTCAGTGAGTACATCACCATACCGAGCATGCCGGGCAAGAAGCCAGCGATGAACATGTCACCTACTGACTGCTGGGTTAAGATGGCGTAGACCAGTAAGGCAATACTCGGCGGAATCATAATACCAAGTGTACCGCCAGCGGCTAAGATACCGCAGGCAAAGCCTGGCTGATAGCCGTACTTCTCCATTTGCGGTAAAGCGACTTTGGTCATGGTAGAGGCAGTGGCAAGTGATGAGCCTGAGATAGAGGCAAAGATACCGGATGAACCAATACCTGCAATGCCCAAACTACCCCTTACCCCGCCAAATATGGTTCGGGTGGCTTCAAACAGTTTACCTGCCATACCTGAGTGAGTGGCAAACACGCCCATGAGAATAAATAAGGGAATGGCGCTAAAGTCATACTTTGCTAAGACATCGACTGGGATGTCTTTTAGCATTTGCAGGGCACCACTAGGCGCGGTGACCGCACCGAAACCGACTAGACCCACCCCTAACATGGCAAGTGCGACAGGTACGCGTAGGACGACAAGCAGGATCATGACCACTAGGCCAATCGCACCGATAATTTCTGGACTCATGCGCCTGTCTCCTCGGCGTCAAAGAATTCGCCTGTCTTAAAGATGTTAATGGATTCGATCAATGAGCGTATGGCTAGAAAAGCACTTAACAAGGCACTGATCAGGTAGATAGGCATCATAGAGAGTCTTAAGTCTTGGGTAACTTTCCCAAACTCCATAGCGTCAATGGCACTCTCGTAGAGTCCCCATGAGAATACGATGCCGATGACGAAGAAGCCCATCATAAAGATAGCCATGAGGTAGCCTTTGATAGACTGTGGCATTTTCTGGGTGAAGACGTCGACGATGATTTGTGAGCGTTCGACAAATGCGGCAAAGGCAGCTAACAATGCAAATAGCATGAAGTAGGAGACGATCTCTACACTGCCTTTGACGGTAAAACCAAACTCACCGCCGGTGAGTTTGAATATGTAGCGTGCGACGACGTCGAGCATGGTGGTTAGGACGATGATGATGAGACTCACCCCACCGATAAACTGGCATAATCTAGAGATTAAGACACTGAGCTTGACTAAAAATGCCATGTGACACCTCCAATAGGTTAAACCTTACAGGCAGCACTGGCAGCTTTTGCTTTTTCATAGACACTATCAGCATCCAAACCCAAAGCATTAACATCCTTTAGATATTTTTGTGTTCCTCTTTCAAGTGGCCCTTTCCAGTCTGGATCATTTAATGGATCAGGAATTTCGATAATTTCATCACCTTTATCTTTAGCAGCTTGAATTGCCATTTGGTCATGTTTATCAAACACTTCACCGACCTTATTAGCTAATGCCATCCCTGAGTTTTTATCCAAAACTTGTTTTAGATCATCAGGTAAGTTGTCATATTTGTCCTTATTCATCGTGACCATAAGCGCTGAGCTATAGAAAGGAATGTTAGTATGATACTTGGTAATCTCATCAATTTTAAATGCTGTTACTGCTTCCCAAGGGAAACTCAAACCATCAACAACGCCGCGCTGCAAAGAGGTATACATATCGTTTGCAGGTAAACCGACTGGTGACGCACCAGCGCTTTCAATAATATCACCAGCAACAGCTGAAGGACGGCGAATACGCATACCTTTCATGTCTCCAGGTGTTCGAATTAGCTTATCAGTTGTATGAAGCGCCCCAGGTCCAGCCCCGTACATAAATAATAAATGAGTATCTTTATACTCACTCGCCAAAGTACCATCATCATATAGGGTCTGTAGCATACAGCCCATTTGAGTTGCTGAATTTGACAAACCTGGAAGCTCAGTAATCTGAGTCAAAGGAAAGCGACCATTGGTATAACCATGCGCTTGTGAACCGATATCGATCGTACCTTTAGCAGCAGATTCATAAGTAACGTCTGCTTTAGCAAGGCCTGCTGATGGATACAGTTCAACTTTTAGACGGCCGTCAGAATCTGTTTCTATCTGTTTTGCCCACGGCTCAAATACTTCTTTACTGATAGATGAGGTTGCTGGCCAAAAATGCGAAAACCGTAGCACGGTAGTTTCTTGAGAAGTCGCTGATGAGTCATCAGTCGTATCAGCAGATTGGTTAGAACAGCCAAGAAGACTAATAGCGGCTAAAGCACCAATTGAAAAAAGAGGAGCTAACTTCATTATCAATTCCTTTTGATAATTATGAGAATAGGAGTAAGGTATTACGAGCAGACAATTTGATTCATCCTAGATTAAATTGGCTACAAGGTTTAGATATATTTTTTACATACCTGTAATAAAAGTACATTTTAAAATTAGCAGCTATAATGATAGAAGTCAAATCATTTTGAGCAGACTATGGAGGATATATTCATATTATAGAT
>NZ_PJAT01000088.1 GCF_002836715.1 Psychrobacter sp. 4Dc | reverse complement strand
GTACTCTGATAGACAAGGATATGAGCCAACTAAACTAACTGTCTTAAATGTATTGTCATATTAAGACATACCTACAGCGAACCAATCAGGCGCTTTCACTGGTTCGGTACCCTAGTGAGGACTTGAACGCTAAGCTGTGGGCGAATGGTATCAACGCTTTAACTCGCTGAAATAGCCACAGTGTACTTCATGGTGTACTTACCATACATATTCTATTCGTGATCGGTGCGCTATGACGCTACTATCTCACAGTACAACCATATTTAAGGATAGGTGTTTTAACATGGGTAAAAAGACAGATGTATTAGATCCTCTAGGTTTAGCATCCTCCGTAGCCTTTGCTTATGTTATTTTATTCGTAGCTTTGATGTTAGTTTTCGATAAGATAATAACTAGGGATGGAGTTGTATTACCTGCGATTTTGATTTTTTTAGTTGTCTCCATCGTTAAATATATTTTTTTCAAAAGAGATAATAATGTCGCACAATGGTTAGTAGTTGGCTCTTTTCTTATATCAACTATCACTGCTATCGGTATGACCGTAATATTCTAAATTAGAAGAATATACGGTGCGATAAAGCAGTCCATTTAAATCCTACTGTATTCTCATAGTTACAGTAGGATAGCTTATATCAGGGCCATTAGCCGAAACCACTAGACCAACAGATTTTATCAATCTCATACTCATCGATTAAAAAATCGTCTAATGAGTCCCTGAAACCTGGTTTATTACTAAGAAAATTTATCGCATTTTCTGCTTCTTCTCTCGTACTGTAGATACCTAGCATTTTAGTACTATCATCTAAGCCTTTAACTGTGTGCTCAAGAAGATATACAACAGTGGCCATTACAAACCTCCATAAAAAATAACGGTTATCAACTATACCTATAAGGGACCTATCAGGCACTCTCACTGGTTTGGTTACCTATATAAGGATCTAACGTATTCCAACAACAGTAAAAATTGTTAATTTATATTTTTATGTTAGATGATAGGGGTTAATGGCTTTATGAGAGATGAATTAGAAAATACTAAGTCCACACAGAAAAACTCAATTCATAGAAAAATTGGTTTAGGCATTTATATCATATTTGCTGTGATCTATTATTTTTTTATGAAAGACATGTTTCTTGATGGAACTTTCTTCCTTATAGTAGGTATAGCGCTTCTTTTAATTATTATATTTAAATTCTTTAAAGACCATACTTACGATTTTCAGGTTATAGCAGTTTGTATGTATTTTCTTATATTTGGTTCAGTTCATATTCTGCAATTGAGTCCATTAATTTTAGTTGTAGCTGGCATTGTATTAGTAATAGTTACGATATTTCCACACTCAAGGTCAGTTAAAAAAGGTTAGTGTTACCTTGATTAACTAAAAGGACAAGCAGTCATGAAAAAGAGACTAGCAGTATTTTTGCTGACGTGTATTATGCTGACAGGGTGTACTAAAGTTATTGATACTCAGAGGGAGAGCACTCAAAACAATGTTCCAACCGTAAAATCTGATGTTGAGAAGGATTTTGAAAATCTCACATTACAAGCTAATCTAGGAGATGCTTCAAGCCAAGCGGAATTAGGGCTTATATACTACTATGGTAGAGGCGTTCCTCAAGATTATTCAAAAGCATTTTATTGGTTACAACAAGCAGCTAACCATGGACATAAAGAAATGCAGGGGATGCTGGCATTGATGTATGAGAAGGGTCAAGGCGTAGATCAAAACGATGCTAAAGCGTTTGAGTTATATCAAAACTTAGCCAATGACGGTATTGACTTATACCAATCAAAAATTGGAGATATGTACCTTAAAGGTAAAGGTACAACCCAAAGTGATACGAAGGCTTTTGAGTGGACGCGCAAGGCAGCTTTGCAGGATCTTCCAATGGCTCAATCAGGGCTGGCAGTATTCTATGAGAAGGGTATCAATATACAGCAGGATAAAAACAAAGCGCTAGAATGGTATCAAAAGTCTTGCAGCAATGGATATCCGTTTGCCTGTGCTGAGTATCGAAGACTTTATCAAAAATAGATATCTGAAATCTAAATACCTCCTCAAAAATTAGGGTTATAACCTACTGACCCCTGCCGTCGATGCCGTACACTCAAGCTTGGGAAGTTTTAGTCAGACAACTAGCAGAAATTTTTTAGATATACCCCAGCGGAACCAGTCATTATGCCCTCTAGACTCATTAACAGACCATTTAAAACAGACTGTATTTCGGTAACCACTTAAATCAGACCACTCATTAAGCAGGTGATATCGATACAAGCTCAAAGTACGCACTTAAAGAAATAAAAGCCAAGCGCGGTTGCTAATAATGTCAGTCCAACGTGCAGGCCGATGAGCGCTAATCCTGCCAGCAGCCGCCCGTCATGGATAAAGCCAAATACCTCTGCACTAAACGTACTAAAGGTCGTTAGCCCGCCCAAAAATCCGGTAATCACAAACACGCGTACATGATCAGATAAATTGCTTCCCATGCGCTCAAACCATACTAGCGCAAGCCCTATCAGCAGTCCGCCTAAGATATTGGCGCTCAGGGTACCGAGTGGCACCCAACCGTGCAAAGCATTAAAACGCGATAGCCAAGCTCGCAAACAAGCACCGAATGCTGCGCCCAAACCAATAGCAAGCCACTGCATAGACTGTCCTTAATTCATATAAACGTATTGAACAAAAGGCTCAATTACACAGCTGGCAATTCTGTCATCGGCCAACGCGGAATACAGCTAACGGCCAAATCATCAGACTGTCCTGCTTGCAAGCGCTCAAAACCTGCATAAGCAATCATCGCGCCATTATCCGTACATAGCGCAGGCGGTGCATAATGAACCGTTGCATTGATCTTAGCCAGTTCAGCCTCTAACATCTCACGCAGATGAGTATTGGCACTGACCCCGCCCGCAATTACTAAGCGGCTCATATCTGCTTGCTTAAGTGCTTTGACACATTTTTTCACTAGCGTGTCGACCACTGCATGCTGGAAACTGGCAGCAATATCAGCGCGAACTTGTGGATCACTATCAGCGCCATTACCCGACCCTCCCGAGCATGGTGTATCTTTAATCAGATTATGCACGGCTGTTTTCATGCCACTAAACGAAAAGTCTAGACCCCGATGGAGCATTGGTCTTGGGAGTGCGTAAGCGTCAGGATTACCAGCTTCTGCCAGCTTAGCAATATTAGGACCGCCAGGATAAGGAAGACCCAACATTTTAGCTGCTTTATCAAAGCACTCACCCGCCGCATCATCTATCGACTCGCCCAATATCTCATATTGTCCAACACCATGAGCAGCAATCAGTAACGTGTGCCCACCAGATACCAATAGCGAGACAAAAGGAAACGCCGGAGGGTTTGCACCCATCAGCGGCGCAAGTAAGTGCCCTTCCATATGATGAATACCAATCGCTGGAATATCTAAACCATATGCCAAGCTACGACCAAACAGTGCGCCTGTCATCAATGCACCAATAAGACCAGGTCCTTTAGTATAGGCAATCGCATCAATCTCGCTTTTTTTCATATCGCACTGTTCTAGCAGCTCATTGAGTAACGGCACGAGCTTACGAATATGATCGCGGCTAGCAAGCTCAGGCACAACGCCACCATAAAGTGCGTGCAGCTCAATCTGAGAGTACAGTACTTGCCCGACCAAACCTTGGTTGTCGCTATTTATTTGCTCACTATCAAAAATCGCCAGCCCCGTTTCATCACAAGAGGTCTCTAAGCCCAATACTTTCATACTTTTGCCTTTATACTTTCGTTTTCGTGCTATTTTTGTCGCACTTTTATCTTACATCATTTTGAGAAATTGGATAACTATAGTCAAAGAACTCTAAAATGAGTACAAGGCAGCCGACTGCAGATTGTACAAGTAGTACATCTAAGGAGGGTAACGCCGTAGCGGTTTAGTAGTTCACCGACTATAATACAATCAGCCACACACTATCTCGAATTCGCTTAATACAGCTGTATATTCTCAGACTGGCATGACAAAAAACGTGCATAAAAAGACCGTCATTGTCAGTCACAATGACGGCCAGTTTAGCAAATTTCAATAGCTGACATACTCTATATATATCGTATCAGCTTACCGACGCTAGCATATAATCAACAGCCGCTTTAACTTGTGCTTCGCTGACACCGTTTACCGCTTGCGCTGGCATTTTATTAAAGCCTTTAGCCGAGTGCATGTACAACGTCTCTTTATCTTTGGTTAGACGAGCTGACCAAGCCGCTGTATCACCATATTTTGGCGCATCGAGCAAACCTGCAGCATGACAAACCTGACAGTTTGATTCATACAGTTTGGCACCTGCATCTGCTGCCAACACTTCAGGCTCAGAATCAGTTTCAGGTGTTGCTACTGCGTCATCTACTATGTCGGCAGACTCTGTTGCTGCTTCTGATTCTGGATCAACCACAGACTCAGGCGTCGTGCCTTCGGTTTCTGCTACAGCTGTCTCTTCTATAGCGGTAGCAGGTTCATTGGCTGCTGTAGACTCTTCAGTGGCTGTGTTATCTCCGCTACAAGCACTCACGGCAAATACCACGCTCATGCCGATCACAGACAATTTCAGCTTGTTCATATACGGTTGTATATCAATCATAGTTTTACCCTTACTTAATCAGTCTGTAATCAATTAGTGATGCGTTATATCAGTTTAAAGTACTTACATATATGACTAATGACTGTTTAATAGCCCATTGAGCTAATGGTCAATTGACCACTAAATTACTCAGCAGTGGCTACAGCTGTGTCGTCAGTAGCCGCCATATCAGCGCTGTCAGTAGGGGCAGCGGCTGTATCCGTACTATCGGTAGCTGCTGCTTCTTCTGCAGTATCAGCGTCAGCCGTTCCTGCTTCGGCAGTAGCTGTACCGCCAGCTTCTGTACCCGCTGCATCAGCTGCTGGCATTGGTGCTGTCTCTGGGAACTCCATTTCTTCAGCTGGCGGCGCATTTTTGATGGCAAGTTCAGCAGCTTCGTCAACGCGATCGATTGCCATTACTTCTTCATGCTCTTCGCCGCCACTACAAGCGCTCACGCTCACACCTAAAGCTACGATAAGTGCCGTGCTTAATGCCGTGTTAAATACTGTTTTTTTCATTCCAACATCCTCAATAAAATACACACAAAACGGTTCATAGGCTTACTAGGGTCTATTGAACTTTCAAATGTGGTGCTGGCAGTCACTATTTTTTAGACAATATGCAGTGAAATTGTTGAAGCCTAGTCATTCTAGGTTAAATTATTTCGCCATATATTGACAAAAAAGAGTACTGTCCTCCACTCGAGCACAGCTCTTGCCTTGCGAACGGGCAAAGCAGTGCTTTGCTCGATCCGTTCTCAAGGCTGATGCTAAAATTACCCCAACCGTTGTTGAAAACCTAGCTAAGGTCTCGACATTATCGTCGGTTTTCGCCTAGTTTGGTGTAACTTTAGCCATCAGCAGACCTAATATTTGCATGTTCAATAGACCCTATAATATGGGAATTATCATAGCATAAACTCCAATCAAACCGTTATAGACGGTAGGGGTTTTTTATTGATAAAGCGTTGCATATATGTCGAATTCATAGTTTGAGAGCCAAATTCAAATAGCTATCTAATTGAATACCTTATCGGCAATAAATGCTTAAAATCATTGACTTTGTTGGTATTTTTTACTAAAATACCTGCCCTTACGCTAATGCGTGAGAATTGTCCTAGTTTGAGCTGATGCCTGTAATCTTGAGATATTACGGCTAAATACTAATACACAGCCAAACTAATGCCCTTATATCTCATCCTAATCGAGGAGTCTTCATGCCTGCAGTTAAGGTTAAAGAAAACGAACCAGTTGATATCGCTATCCGTCGTTTCAAACGTGCTTGTGAAAAAGCTGGTGTATTATCAGACGTACGTAAGCGTGAGTTTTATGAAAAACCAACGCAAGTACGTAAGCGTAAAAAAGCTGCTGCCGTAAAGCGTTATAAGAAGAAGTTACAACGCGAAACTATTCGTACCACTCGTATGTACTAATCAGTAATCTGATTAGCTAAGTACAAGCGCTACACTAACGCCACTGTTATCAATCGATATCAGTGGCGTTTTTTATGCTACAATTTTTGTTATTACTGCTGACATAATTTTTTATTAAAACCACTATCAGCAGGTTTTGTTCTAAAATTTAACAAACGACCTCTAACGAATAGCATTTAACAGATCGATAAGGATAATAGCAGTGAGCCAACTTAAACAGACGTTATCAGATAATATCAAAGTTTCAATGAAAGCTCGTGAGCTTGAGCGCGTCAAAGTACTGCGCAATGTACAGTCAGTAGTGAAACAAATCGAGATTGACCGTCAGACAGAACTTGATGATGCCCAAGTATTAGAAGTTTTGCAAAAACAGCTAAAACAGCGTCAAGAGTCACTAACTATCTTTACAGAAAATGGCCGTGATGACTTGGCTACCAAAGAGCAGTTTGAGATTGATATCATCAACGAGTTTATGCCGCAGCAAATGAATCAAGACGAGATCATGGCATTGGTAAATGCTGAAATCGCTGAGCAAGGTGCTACGTCTATGCGTGATATGGGTAGCGTCATGGGTGTTTTGAAGAATAAAACAGCTGGCCGTGCTGATCCTGCTTTGATTTCTAAAATGGTCAAAGAAGCGCTACAAGGCTAGCACTTGCTATTGATTGGCAGGCTAATCTGTACAAATAACCGTCTAAGGCTTAAAGTCTTGGGCGGTTTTTATTGCTTTGAGTTCTGCATTAATATTAGCCAATAACGGACGCGCACTATTGGCCTGATCTGTAGTTTGCAGATTTTCCGTCAATTGTTTGGCCTGTGTCAAAGAGGTCAGCGCACTCTCATAGCGCCCATTCCATAGCTGATCATAACTGCGATAGCGCAATGCATTAATCGTCGCGATATTGGCTAATTGTGGTGACGTGGTGGTCTTAGCAAGTTTTTCATTGGCAAGTTGCAAGCTTTGCCATGCATAACGGTCGCTTGGCTGCTGTTCTGTTAGTGGTTTTAACAGCGCTTGGGCTTTTATCGGCTGATTACTGTTAGTCAGTGCTTCGGCCAGATAAAGACGTAAATCACGGCGCTCAGGATATAGGCGCTGTTGACTCTCTAAGACATCTACGGTTTGTTGCCATTTTCCTTGTTCACTCAATAGCTGACTGTGGGTAATCGACAATAAAGGCTCTAAACTCTGACGCTGTGTGCTTGATAACGCATTTATCTCAGCCAATACCTTATTAGCATCTGTAAAGCGTTGCTGCTCTCCATACCAATGCATTAGCGCAAGTTTAGCTCCAAGACTGTTTTTAGCAGCCGTTGTCAGCGTGACTTCAGAGGCATGTTTACCAGTCGCTTGCACACGCCAATACAGTAAATCAAACAATGCTTGATGGCGCTGCTGTTGGCTCAATGAGAGCGTTGGATATTGCTGAGCGCGACTTTGTGACTCGCTCAACCGCTCATTACTCAGAGGATGTGAGCGTACAAAGCTCGGTAAGAATTGATTCTCAACTTGATTTAACTGACTCTGTTGATTCATCGTGGCAAAGAACCGTGGCATCGCCCGAGGATCATAACCCGCTTGGGTCATAATCTGCATCCCTACTCGGTCAGCCTCGCGTTCGTTACTACGGCTAAACGCCATGCTGCTATTCATAGAGGCTGTCTGACTGCCCATCATCACAGCCGCAGCGGCATCACCATCGACAGCTGAGGCAGCAATCGCAGCTAGCATACCGCCTAGCTGCATCAGCAAGGCTTTTTTACGTTCGTCAGCGCCGCTTTCGTAATGCCGTTGACTGATATGCGCAACTTCATGCGCGACAACGCTTGCCAGCTCATCCATGCTACTAGCTGACAGTATCGTCCCAGTATTGATACCGATTACGCCACCAGGCGCTGCAAAGGCATTAATACTAGGATTATCAATGATAACAACGCCAAGCGGTGCTTGCTGACGAGCTTGGGCATTGAGACGCCATGTCATGTCTTTTATCGTTTCTTGTACCCAAGGATCATGCTCCATTCTGACGCGGCCATTGATATTCTGTAATGACCATTCACCAAGCATTTTATTCTGATATTGCTCAGCAAAGCTCAAGCCTTGTCCGCGCAGATTTGGTAGATCTAGCGTTTGCGGATCTGTGACTTGCCACGAGCTATCAGCCAATGGCAGCATTTGGCTCTCACGACTATATGCACCGCTGGCCATGGCTAGCAGCATCATTGATAGTCCTACCTTGATACTATTTGGCAAAGCTACACTCATGAAATGACGTTTACCTTTTTGCTTAGACAGCATGAGTGGCAAGCCTACAGAGTTTTTGGCTACTAAAGAGTTATTACTGTCGGGTCGCTTCGTTCTATGAGCGTGGTACAAGTGCATATCCTATAAGATGATTGACGACGTCTTTTCGACTATACGAGCTTGTTTATCCAAGGTCAATTCTACAATGCACTTAACTACCAATAACTTAGCCACCCGTCACGATTGCGCAACATGGCTGTGTAATTATTCATTGGGCTATTATTTGTGCAGTAAATCTCAAACGTATAACACTTAATCGGGCAACTGCTAATCGTACAACTCTTAGTTATATGATTCTAATGAACCGAACGCAGCGTTGATTATATTCAACTGCAACTATACATTAGCTATTTGGTATAATAAGCAACAATGATAGTAGGTTTAGGTGACTGTGATGACGACCTCATAATCTATGATTGATGGATCATGTTCGTACTCGATATCAAAGCCTATTGCTAATAGAACAAATTAAAATATAGATATCTACAAGGTTTAAGTTATGCCCGCTGCTAGTGAATTAGTCATCGAACGTGTGTCGCACTTTATACAGTTATCAGCGAATTTGACTGATGCACAGCAGAACGATATTGCAAGTTTACTAGAGCTGCTACCGACTGAAAGTCATAACTCAGATGATGTAGCTACAGCGCAATCTGAACTAAATATAAAAGGTTTCGTTGATGGACGCGGTCTTGCATGTCCGATGCCATTGTTAAAAACTAAGGTCGCATTACGTGACGTAACAGTTGGCGAATCACTGTACGTGGTTGCAACCGACCCTAACTCGCAAGCTGATATCACAGCGTTTTGTAGACAAAGTCAGCAATCACAGTCGGCAAATTATTTAGAGCTAGTGGTCAATGAAATTACTGACCATTCGTCAGTTGATGGCACATCATTACAGCGTTTCGCTACAATATATCACTTCATCATTACCAAAACTGATAGCAACTAAGCGCTGCTATCCTTTACAATCAAATCATAAAGATTTTTATCTGACTATTTGCTTAACTATTTAACCAAGGTCAAGAATATGGCTAATACTTCTACTGATGCTGTAAATACAAATAAAAAAGATGGCTCAGCTCCTATAAAAAATGATGCACGCGATGCTGCATTAAAGGCCGCGGCTCAGCGACCACCTTATGACGCGAGTACATTGGGCAATACCAGTACGCGCGACTTGGTACCAGCTATGCCAACTCACTTGTCAGCGCCAGGGGTCAACTTGGGTGCGTATATCAATACTGTCCATCAAATTCCTATTTTGACGCCAGTGCAAGAGCAAGAGCTGGCACATCGCTATTATGATGAAGGTGATGTCGAAGCCGCTCGTCTACTAGTGATGTCGCATCTACGCTTTGTAATTCATATCGCGCGTAGCTACTCGGGTTACGGATTGCCGCAAGCAGATTTAATCCAAGAAGGTAACTTAGGATTAATGAAAGCAGTCAAACGTTTTGACCCGAATAAAGGCGTACGTTTGGTATCCTTTGCCGTACATTGGATTAAAGCTGAAATTCATGAGTTCGTGATTCGCAACTGGCGTATCGTCAAAGTTGCGACCACCAAGGCTCATCGTAAACTGTTCTTTAACTTGCGTAGCCTTAAGAAGACCAATAATCAGCTGACACTAGAAGAAGCAGATGCTATCGCTAATGACTTGAATGTCACACGCAAGCAAGTGTTAGAGATGGAATCACGTCTAACCTCTTATGACGCTTCGTTTGAGGCGCAGTCAAGCGACGATGATGATGGTCGCTACGCACCTCAGCTATTTTTGGAAGACGGTATCGATCCAGCTGAGCAGTTAGAGGAAGCAGATTGGGAAGAAAATAACTCATCAGCACTTATCGCTGCTATGGGTACTTTAGATGATCGTTCACGTGATATTGTTGAGCAGCGTTGGTTGTCTGAGCAAAAATCTACTTTGCATGAGTTAGCTGCGGTTTACTCTATCTCAGCTGAACGAGTCCGTCAGATTGAAAAGAATGCCATGGACAAGATTCGTGATGCGATGACCATTGATAGTGTAATTTTGCCAGATGATATTCAGTAGCCTTAAGATGATACGAGTTGTTCAATGTTAAATTGGATCGGTATTGCCGCAGTTAATATGGCTATTGCTGTTGCTCTGGGCGCGTTTGGTGCGCATGGTTTAGAAGGCCGCGTCAGCATCCAACAACTTGAATGGTGGCATACGGCAACGCTGTATTTGTTCGTACATACGCTAGGATTATTGCTTGTCGGTCTGCTAATTCGTTTAAAATATATTACTCAGACGACTGCTTGGTTACTACAAATTGGTATTATCATTTTTGCTGGTAGTTTGTATGCCATGACGCTTGGTGCACCGCGCTGGTTCGGTGCGATTACGCCTATTGGCGGCGTTCTTATGATTGCAGGTTGGCTATGGCTTGCCATTTCCGCCTTTCGATTGAAGGACTCAGTTAGCTGAGCTGTTTAATAGTTGTTGTAAGTTTTAGCTCTTTGCATTAGCTGCGACGAACTATCAGTAACAAAACAAAAGATACGTAGTGAATAGTGGATAAACAGGAATTTTAATTTAGTAGGGAGTATTTAATATGAGCACCATTAGTGTCAATGGTAAAAGCTTGCAAACCACTCATCAGACTGTACAACTGGTTATCAATGAGCTTGGTCTTAGTCAGGGTCGTTACGCTGTAGAAGTAGACGGCGAGTTGATGCCAAAGAGCGAGCTTGCTCAACTACGTATTGTAGAAGGTATGAATATCGAAGTAGTACAAGCCGTCGGCGGCGGTTAACAATGTTTAGATAGATAAGGTTGAGCTGACAGCTAGTTCATTTTCGTTCTAAGTTTACTAACTAAATTTACTAATGATAAAAAAGACCTCAACGTATTACACGTTAGAGGTCTTTTTTTATGTCAATTACAAAATAATGCAGCAGCTACTTATAAATTTTTTATTCTCTTAGTCTGCTTTCACTAGCTTGTAACGATAGTGTTCAAATTTTTAAACTCGAACTATGCCGCTGGTACTGCTTCTGCAGGGGTTAGATCCTGATAGCGACTATCGCGTCCTGCACCCTGAGTCTTTTTGCGCTCTTGACGGGTTTTGTACTTACGTACTTGTCTATCTAGCTTGTCTGCCATCTCGTTAATGGCTTTATACATATCATCTTCATACGCTTGGACAAACATTTCTTGACCCGAGACACGCATAATTGCTTCAGCTTTGTGGCTCTTTTTACCGCCGTCGCTAGCACCGCTATTGTCTAACGATAAAATCACTTGAATACTTTGTATCTGATCGAAGTGACGCTCTACTTTTTCAAGCTTCTCGCGTACTGCTGTGTCCATAGCTTCTGTAACGCTGATATGATGACCACTGATAGAAACATTCATATTGTTGTCCTTTTATTTGTAACTTACAATCAACAGATGAGGTAGCATTCTTGCTTTTGTCATCCTGCCTTACCAATAACTACTCCAATGCCTCTAGTAATGTGTCGACGTATCCTTTTATCGTCTCCTTTATTAGTTGTAAATAAATACTATAAATCGGCACTTGGTTTTCGTTGTTGGTATGACTCTAATTTGTCATGAAAATCGCCCAGTAGCAAGCCATTAAATTGTAATTAAGTGTAACAATACCTATTATTTCTACTTAGTTTCTATATAATCAAAAAATTTTATTTTTTATATCTCGATTACACTATACAGACAGGTAGCCATTAACCTTGTAGAAAGATGAACTTAGATAATTAATATTTCTGTTTGCGCTGAGTAGACGAGCCAATATTCATTGCTTCACGATATTTGGCGACGGTTCTTCTGGCTATATCGATACCATCTGCTAACAGCTCATCTTTGATACGACTATCTGACAATGGTTTTTTGGGATCTTCGTCAGCGATGAGCTTTTTAATCATGGCACTGATAGCGGTCGATGAGATATCTCCATCAGCACTACTTACGTGAGATGAAAAGAAGTGTTTCAAAGAAAACAACCCTTGCGGCGTCAAGATGGTTTTACTGGTAGTAAGGCGTGAGACCGTAGACTCGTGCAAGTCAACTTCTTCAGCAATTGCCTTTAATATTAGGGGTTGCATGGCGGTTGCACCATGCTGCAGGAACTCTTGTTGATAGCGTACAATGCTAGTCGCTACTTTGAGTAGGTTTTGATTGCGCTCTTCGATACTACGAATAAACAATCGAGCATCGGTGAGGTTTTCGCGCAGATATTGATTGTCAGGGCTGTCATCGCCACGCTTGACCAAATTGGCATATTCTTGGTTTACGCGTAGTTTTGGTAAGGTGTCTGGATTGAGGCGTACATACCAACCATCCTCTTCAGCTTCAGAGTTACTTGTCGCCTTATTATTCCTAACAGGTGTGACCAACACATCTGGAATATCGTAGCTCTCAGGCGACTGGGCATAGTCAGGCTGGCTAGACTGAAACAGCAGCCCTGGCGAAGCGTTTAAGGTACGTAGTAGCGTAAGCGCAGGTGTGATATATTCTGGTGCAAGCCCTGTACGTTCAGTCAGTGCTTTAATATTATTACTGACTAAGTGCTCACTTGCTGATAGCAGCACTTTGGCTTCTTGTAGGTATTCGGTGTGGGCATCTAACTTAGATAGCTGAATCGATAAGCACTCGCTTAAATGACGCGCCCCTACGCCAACGGGATCACAGGACTGGATAATACGTAATACTGTCAAGACCTCTTCTTTCTCAACGCGCTCATCCCATTGATAGAAACTTGCCATCGTATCAAAGCTCTGTAGCAGCTCATCTATATCAATTCGAATAAAGCCCATATCATCCATGGAGTCTATCAAATACTCTGCAATCAGCGTATCGGCTTCTGATAGACGCTTAAAGTTCAGCTGCCAGCGCACATGATCTTGAATGGTAGACGATGTACCGCCTTGGTAACTATCGAAATCTTCATCACCCCTACTATTGCCAGAGCCTGTTGCAGTAGAGGCGTAGTTATCCGTTTCAAAGCTACTTATATCAAAGCTATCGGCATCAGAACTGCCGTAGCTATCTACATCTATTGCACTATCATCGATATTAGGCTGTTGAAGCTTATCCAAACTATCACTGAAGCTATCGCTACTATCGCCACTGTACTCTGTACTGGTAGTAGGTACTGAGTCGAATGAGTCACTGCTACTTTGATTCCAGCTATCAAGCGTCAAAGGCTCGCTCCACTCCTCTATTTCATCGTCACCACTGTCGTATTCGTCATCGTTTTCGATACGTTCAAGTAATGGATTACTATCTAGTTTTGCCTGAACCTCTTGTGCGAGCTCAAGACTAGAGAGTTGCAGCAATTTTATGGCTTGCTGCATTTGCGGGGTTAGCTTTTGTGAGTTGCTCAGCGTGGTCGCCAATCCGAACGACATACTCATGGGCGGCTTCTTGCACTCCGATCTTAGTGATATTGTGTTTATTCTGTCAGTAAAAGTAACGACATAAATCTTATCAGGACATGACGATAGCATTTTTTGCCACAATTTTGCTATGATAATTTATGTTTTGTCCGGATACGTTTGGTTTGCTATCAATAGCAGACTATCATCTCGGCAAGGATGAGCAATCCATAAATACGAGCAGTCTGCTCATTACCGCGAAAATATTATAATAAATAAATTACGGTAAATGACCAATACAGCTCACACCCAATAGGAATATTGTCATGAATTTAAGTAACCATCAACTTAACGTCGCTGCTATTCAAATGAACAGTCAGCAGAATGTTGAGGATAACTTAGCAGATATCAAAGCTGCCATTATCGATGCACAAGGCCAAGGGGCTGAGCTCGTTGTATTGCCTGAGAACTGCTGTAGTATGGGACAGCAATCTGCTACTGCCGAGCGTTTTGACGACTTATCAGCGACGATAGCAGATTACGCCCGCACCGCTGGTATCCATGTACTAGCGGGCTCGTTACCCTGCCATTATCGCCCTAATGGCACTGTCGTTCCTGATGGTAGATTACGCCAAGTGAGCCAGCTGTTTGCACCAGATGGTACCCGTGTCGCACGCTACGATAAGATTCATCTGTTTACCGCAACTGTGGCCGATAAGCATGGCAGCTATAACGAAGCGGCGACCTTTGAGCCAGGTACCCAGACCGTAATTGCGCCATTAGCAGTAGGCAATACAGTCTATCAACTCGGCATGATGGTATGTTTTGATTTACGTTTTCCGGCATTGGCGCAGCGTCTGCGACAAGCGGGTGCTGAACTATTGAGTGCACCTTCTGCCTTTACGTACTTAACTGGGCAAGCGCACTGGTCGCTGCTGTTACGAGCGCGTGCTCTAGATAGTCAATGTATGGTCATCGGCGCAGCACAAGGTGGTGATCATCTCTACAAAGATGGTAGTACGCGTCAGACATGGGGACATGCAGCCATTACAGCGTTTGATAGTAGTGTTATCGCAAGCTATGACGATAGCGAACTGGATAAACAATATGCCATCGTTATGGCGTCATTAGACAAACAAGCGCAAGAGCAAGGCCGCCAAAAACTGCCTATCTTTGATTGCCATCGTTTGGCGTAGATTATGGAATACAGTGGATTTCGTGTCTAATTGCTAGGACAAGTCTTCATTTTAAGCATGAGTTGCTCGTGGATGGGCGCGATCATAAACCTGCGTTAATTTTGCAAAATCAACGTGGGTATAAATTTGCGTGGTGCTAATATCACTATGCCCGAGCATCTCTTGTACGGCGCGCAAGTCACCACTGCCTGACAGCATATGTGATGCAAAGCAATGCCGCAATAGATGGGGATACATATTCTGTGCGATACCTGCGCGAATGGCAGCAATTTTTAAACGCTGCTGCACTGCCCGTGTTGATAATCTGGTGCCAAGCTTTTCACTGATGAATAGTGCGTTATCCATCTGCTCTACCCACAGGTTACGATGCGGCAGGTAACGATTAATCGCTTCTGCGGCCTTTATCCCTAATGGTACTAGGCGTGTTTTATTCCCTTTACCCGTGACGCGTACCCGTAACTCAGACAAGTCTACATCTGCCATATCGAGTGCAACCAACTCGCCAACTCGCAAGCCACTACTATAGAGCAATTCGAACATAGCTTTATCACGTAACCATAAGCGCGCTTGCTCTGGTGTATCAGGGATCTCTTGATCGAGTAGCTGAGTCAGTAAATCGACATCAGCGATAGAAGGCAGCGGTCTAGGACTACGTTTAAGTTGATAGCCAGTGGTTGGGTTGATACGTGCTAACTCTTCTTCAATCATCCAACCATAAAAATGCCGAATCGCAGACAACTCTTGCTGGACACTGGCAAGCGCTAACTTGTCTTCATCAAGACGTTGACTGATGTGCTGGGCCAGTTGCCGTTTATCACAGCGCGTCCACGTTAGACGCTTACCACGCAAAAATAACGCCAGTTGATTTAAATCAGCGAAATAAGCGGTCAGAGTATGCGGCGAATGGTTGCGCACAGACAATGTATTGAGCCAACGATGCACAGGTGCGAGTAGCTCTCGTAAGGCAGCGTCTGACTCTATATTGGCGGCCAGCTCAGTAGATAGCCAAGGTGCTGAGCTTGCCGCCTGACTGTCTTTATTGGTAGACATAACCATATTAGAACCATCCTTGGTATTTATACGATTGACCTAACAACAGTTATCAGCCTTCAGCATTGGGTTTAAGACCTGCTTGTGCCATCAGGCCATCTGGACTAAATACACCTTCATAAACGAAAGCGGTCGGACCCGTCATCGTAACCGAATAACCTGGCTGCCATTTGATAATCATGCTACCACCGTAGAGCTGCGCGCGAACTTCCTCACCTTCATCGAGCCAACCCTCACGTATACCAACAGCTACTGCTGCACACGCGCCCGTACCACAAGCTTGCGTCTCACCCACACCGCGCTCGTACACACGTAGACGAATATGGCGCTGATTCATCACTTGCATAAAGCCCACATTGACGCGGTCTGGGAACGCAGGATGCGACTCAATTGCTTTGCCCAAAGTCTCAACCTCGGCATCGAGTACGTCATCGACTTTTATGACAGCATGCGGGTTGCCCATATTGGCAACATACAGCTGCACAGGCGTACCATTTACATCAAGATGATAGGTGTTTTGGATTTTGGTCGTCGCTCTTGGGCTAAACGGAATCTCATCTGGCTCAAATTTAGGCTTGCCCATATCAACATCTACCCAACCGTAACGATCAGTGGTCAGAGAAATAATACCGCTGGCCGTCTCAACGCGTAGACGCTGCTTAAATGACAGTTTACGTGCTTGCACAAAACGCGCGAAACAACGCGCGCCGTTGCCACATTGTTCGACTTCGGTGCCATCAGTATTAAAGATACGATAACTGAAATCGACATCAGGGCGCATGGGTGGCTCGACTACGAGCAATTGATCAAAACCAATGCCTAGGTGACGATCGCCCAATAACTGCACCAAATCCTTGGTCAATTCTAAGCGCTGGGTCACTAAATCAATGACCATGAAATCATTACCCAACCCATGCATTTTAGTAAACTCTATTAGCATATCTTTGATGTCCTATCCTATTTTTATGTATGGCTTATCTTAGCACGCTGTCAGATACAATCATAATAATACCAATCCCCAAAAATACGATTAGCGGTGTCAAACTTGTTTAGTCTACAGTGAGTAGTACTTGCACTCGTTTTCCTTGCTATTCTAATTTTTGTGAATGATGTTGCCTTCAACTAAAGGCATGCCTTCAATTAAAAATCAGCTTTAATTAAAAACACTTCCCTCAAAATCCAGTCATAAAAAAACCCATTGTCATTATCACAATAGGTTCTCTTCAACCATCAAATACGGCGATAGTTTTGGCTCGTCTTTAATCGCCTTACTGCGCCTGCCACAACGCTTCATCTGCATATAATGCTTCAATCGTTTCGCGCTTGCGAATAAGCTGATGACTATCGCCAGAAACCATCACTTCGCTAGCACGTGGGCGTGAGTTATAATTACTACTCATGGTAAAACCGTAAGCACCTGCGCCCGTAATGGCCAGTACATCACCTGTGGTCAATGATAGTAAGCGGTCTTTTGCCAAAAAATCACCCGTCTCACAAATCGCGCCAACGATATCCCACGGCTGCGTACCATCCGTATCGATACCAGCACTAGGTAACACGCTTGGAATCACCGCCATCTCAGCTTGATATAAAGCAGGACGAATTAAGTCATTCATAGCGGCATCAACGATTGCAAAGTTTTTATGCTCAGTCGGCTTGAGTACATCAACTTGGGTCAAAAGCACGCCAGCATTGGCAACGATACTACGACCTGGCTCAAAGAACACAGTCAAGCCAAGCTCGCTAAGCTTTGGTAATAATGCTTGGGCAAACTCATCGATAGACACAGGCGTCTCATCGATATAGCGCACACCCAAACCACCGCCCAAATCGATATGCTGTAACTCAATACCTGCGTCACGCAGGCTATGTATCAGCTCAATAACTTTATCTAATGCTGCAACAAATGGCTCTACTTCAGTCAACTGCGAGCCGATATGACAATCAATACCAACGATGTCGATATGTGATAAATCGGCCGCTTGCTGATAGACCGCTAGTGCGTCTTCGTGAGTGATACCGAACTTGTTGTCTTTAAGACCTGTTGAGATATATGGATGGGTTTTGGCATCGACGTTAGGGTTAACGCGTAACGAGATTGGCGCAGGCTTATCGAGTGACTTTGCCACTTCATTGATTAAGGTTAGCTCGCTGATAGACTCAACATTAAAGCAGCCAATACCTTGAGTCAGCGCGTATTCGATATCACTATACGTTTTGCCCACACCTGAGAATACCACACGTGATGCTGCGCCACCTGCCGCTAACACACGCATCAGCTCACCGCGAGAGACAATATCAAACCCAGCGCCTGCCTGTGCCAAGACACCAAGCACGGCAAGGTTAGAGTTTGCTTTTACGGCATAGCATACTTGATGATTCAGACTGGCGAAGCTATCAGTATAAGCTTGATAAACATCCAATATTGCTTGCTTTGAATACACGTAGCATGGTGTGCCATATTGTTTTGCTAGCTCATCAATACTGACCTGCTCCATATACAATGCATCGCCGCGATAGCTTAGCGCTGGTAAGTGAGCACTCAACGCTTTCGGGTCAACATACAACCCTCGCTCAGTTTGGATAGTAACGGATTCGCCAGTAGTAGAATCGGTTAAGTCAGCAGGTAGTTCAGAATGACTCATATAAACATCTCTAATATAATCAGATTAACAAGGGTGAAAATTAAATTTAGGTAGCAAAACTCTAAAGCTATGTAGTTAATCAGGCAGTAAAGAATCGACAGTTAGTTAAACTGTTAATTAAAAAGCACCTAACCGCTATCCATTGGCTCAGCTTAGTGATTATTAGCCTAGCAACTATTAGTCTAGTAATTAATAGCTTAGCAATTAATAGTCGTTGGGGTCAGTACTAGGCTCAGGCAGTACCATTTTCTCTTCTAGGTAGCGGTTTTTTTGATAGTTATCATCATCGATACCCGCAAAGGCTGCATCTTGTGGATGGCTAGTACTATCTAGTACAGACGCACTGCCCTCTATCGTTTGACTACTAGAGTCTGCCAGATATAGATCGCCTTTTTGCCCGCAGCCTGACAATCCTACCATAACCGCACTACCAATAAATAAAGTGGCGACAGCCTGACGACTGGTACGAGCGAACGAGCTAGCATGCTTGGCTGCTGAGGGGCTGTGTATAGTAGACATATAATAGATAACCTGTGAGCTTACGACGGCATAATGGCGATAGTAAATCGTGATAAATAAAAAATAAGTGGACAGCCAAATCGACAGCGAAAGCACTATCATTATGACCATTTTAATCATAGCATTATTACATAAAGCTGTACGGATACTGAATATGATTGGTGAATAAATTTGCGTGATGTTGGATATTTTCTAAAACATTAGTCGAATTTTTATAGTAATATCGTCTGCGAGCTTAGATATGAATGTATGACATATGGGTGGCTCGACAATATTTCTTACAATTTTGTGAGCAATAGCCCTGTTATGCCGCCCATAAAAGTTATCCATTTATAGTTCTATAACTCACTGAATATAATTGATTTATTTTATATTTAGCCATTTATTAATCACACATTTTAAACCTTGCCCCTGTCGTGGTGTAGAAACAAAAATGTGTTACATTATATTCCCAGTTTGCGGCGGCAATAGGATGCTAGCCTGAGATGCAGACGCATTACCTCATAAGCATGGATGCATAGCACTGTCAGAAATAGTAGCCCAAGTATAAACAAAATGGCCAATATGCTTGCTTGATATGATCAGCATAGATATGGCTGATTTTTATTTACTCGGCGGTTATCAACTTCATCAACTCCATATAATAATGACATCACATCTCAGTGAGCCTTACTACAGCAGTTGAGATATCAGCGATGTAGCATTTGATGATAATAAAACAGGACGTGGCAATAGACGTCTTTTTTGTATCGAACGAACGATATAATTGATTTGCCCTTTATAAAAACCAATCTAAGGATAGAGTATGAGCGCCAACCTAAGTACCACATTTGATGATAAGAATAGCGAAACATCAACCCTAACCAGCCCCACTTTAGTCCTCAACTGCGGTTCGTCTTCTATCAAATACGCGTTGATTAGCGATGACAATTCTACTCGTATCACCGGTCTTGCTGAAAACTTAGGTCTCGATACAGCCCGTATCAAACACACCACGCTAAATGGCGATAAGTTAGAGATTTCTATCCCTGGTGGTAGTCACAAACTCGCCTTACAAAAAATTCTAGAGCTACTAGAGCAATATCATTTCATCGCAGTCGGGCACCGCGTGGTACATGGCGGCCGTGAGTACTCTGAAGCGGTTCGCGTTGATCAGCATGCGCTAGAAGAAGTAAAACGCTTAAAGATATTGGCTCCACTACATAATCCTGCAAATGCTTTGGGTATTGAAGCGGTTCAAGCTATTTATCCTGATATCCCACAAGTTGTGGTATTTGATACCGCCTTTCACCAAACTATGCCACCCGTCGCCTTTCGCTATGCGTTACCAAAATATCTATATGAAGAGCACAAAATCCGTCGTTATGGCTTCCATGGTACGTCTCATGCCTACGTCTCAGAACGTGCTAGCCAGGTTACTGAAGCGAAAGGTCCTCATGGTTGGATTACCGCGCATCTAGGCAATGGTTGCTCAGCAACCGCCGTATATGATGGCAAAAGTCTCGATACCAGTATGGGTCTGACCCCACTTGAGGGACTGATGATGGGCACACGTAGCGGCGATGTCGACCCAAGCTTACATATGCATCTGAAACGTCAGCTCGGTATTAGTCTAGAAGAAACGGATAAGATGTTAAATAGTGAAAGTGGTCTGCTTGGTATTTCTGGCCTATCAAATGATTTGCGTACTATTGAACAAGCTGCGAGCGAAGGCCATAAAGATGCGCAGCTCGCCATCGAGATGTTCTGCTACCGCGCTGGTAAATACCTCGCCAGCTTAAGCTGTGCACTGCCTGAATTTACCGGTATTGTTTTCACTGGTGGTATTGGCGAAAACTCTGTCACCACGCGCGCAAGCATTTTAGCCGTCATGCGTCATTTCGGTATCAAGATGGACGCTGAAAAGAACGCTGGATTGTACGGTGGTCAAGAAGGCAGCTTCCAAGCAGAAGGTAGCAGTGTCGAGCTGTGGGTTGTACCAACAGACGAAGAATACCGCATCGCTCAAGAGACTCGTCAAGCATTGAACTTAGTATAAGACGATTGATCATAATGCCTAGCGCTTATCGTTCTAGACGCTTATAAAAAGCTGAGAACAAATAAGGTAAAGCGCTTGGTGTTTTTATACTGCATTTCTTATGCTGCTCAAAATGACTCGACGTCTAAAATAAAATAAATTGTAGGACACATTATGCAAACCATTTTACTTGTTCCCATTAGTCGCGGTATCGGTGTGACATCAGCCGCGCTAGGGCTAATCCGTGCCTTTGATTATAACGGTATCAAAGCGGGCTTTATGAAGCCATTTTTGCAAGATGATACGCTAGACAAACAGCACAGCTTAGACAGCTCAAGCGCATTGACCATGCACGCATTTGGCTTAAATCCGCCTGACTCTATCAGCCGTCAACACGTTGAGCGTATGCTAGGCGATGACAATCTTGATGACTTGATGGAAGAAGTGATTGCCAATTTTCATACGATTGATGATGGTCATGACGTGATTATCTGTGAAGGTCTGGTGCCAACCACTGAGACCTCTTATGCTTCACAAATTAACCGTGCACTTGCCCATGCGCTCGATGCCAAGATTATATTTGTCAGTACCGCTGACATCAGCAAACCTGCTTATTTAGCAGACAAACTAGATGTCCATGCCCGTGAGTTTGGCGGTGTCATCGATTCACGGACGCTAGGCGTGATATTGATGCGGGTACAAGACGTGCCGAACACGTTTGATAATCAACCTGTCGCGCCGGGTGAGGCCGTTGTCAGCTTAGATCCAAACTTCCTGCAAGAGGTTCAGCGTCTATCGCCTTCGTTCAATACCGAAGTGTTCCGCCTTATCGGTGTTGTTCCTTTTAGTGACTCGTTGTCTGTGCCTCGTACATGGGATATCGCAACAGAGCTCGATGCAACTTGGCTAAATGTTGGCGAAGCAAAGACACGTCGTATCAATCGTATCAGCCTAACCGCTCGTTCAGTGGCGCGCGTCAACGAAGTTTTCAAACGTGGTACGTTAATGGTCGTGCCTGGCGATCGTGATGACTTACTGTTAGCCGCTGGATTGGCCTGTATCAATGGGATTCCATTGGCAGGTCTGGTGTTGACAGGTGGCATCACCCCAAGTGAGACAGTTGCTGAGCTTTGGCAATCAGCACTCAAAACTGGCATACCTGTCATGAGCGTCGAAAGCGACAGCTACGAAACGGTACAGAGCCTGATGCATATGAGTTCTGAGATTCCAAGTGATGATACAGAACGTGCTGATGAAGTGGCTCGTTATGTGGCGGCGCATTTGGATCTAAGCTGGATTAAAGAATACTTCAGCCGCAATCATGAACCGCGTCTGTCACCATCAGCGTTTCGCCATCAATTGGTCAAAAAATCACAGCACGCTAAGAAACGCATTGTGCTGCCAGAAGGCGCGGAACCGCGTACGGTTGAAGCTGCCTGTATCTGTCAAAGTCGTGGTATCGCCAACTGCGTATTACTTGCTAAACGTAGTGACGTTGAGCAAGTGGCTAAAAACCGTGATCTAACGTTGCCTGAAGGGTTAGAGATCATTGACCCTGACAACCTAGATATGAGCAAATATATCGCTGCTGTCGTAGAGCGCCGTAAAGGCAAAACCACTGCAGAAGTCGCTGCTGAATACCTAAAAGACACGGTCTATTTAGGTACTATCATGCTCCAACTAGACGAAGTAGATGGTCTGGTCTCAGGTGCGATTCATACCACTGCCAATACAGTACGCCCAGCATTCCAGTTGATTAAGACCGCGCCGCAGTACTCACTAGTGTCATCAGTGTTCTTTATGCTGTTGCCTGAGCAAGTGGTCGTCTATGGTGATTGTGCAATCAACCCTGATCCTAACGCTGAAGAGCTGGCAGAGATTGCCATTCAATCAGCACAGTCTGCTGCTGCATTTGGTATCGATCCAAAAGTTGCAATGATCAGCTACTCTACTGGCTCATCAGGCGCAGGCGCGGATGTCGAAAAAGTCGCCCGTGCAACCCAAATCGTGCGCGAGCGCGCACCAGACCTCAAAGTCGACGGCCCGCTACAGTATGATGCGGCATCTGTCATGAGCGTCGGTAAGCAAAAAGCACCTGACTCACCTGTCGCTGGACAGGCCAACGTCTTTATCTTCCCTGACCTCAACACTGGTAACACCACATATAAAGCAGTACAGCGCAGTGCCAACGTCGTCAGTGTCGGCCCTATGCTACAGGGCTTGAATAAACCAGTGAATGATTTATCACGTGGTGCCTTGGTCGACGATATCGTCTATACCATCGCGTTAACCGCTATCCAAGCGTATAGCGATTTGATTTAATCGCTATAAGACTCGCTAATTAAAGTCCTATACAAAGCCGACTATCATTATGATGGTCGGTTTTTTATTGGTACTGTGGGGTCAGACAGTGGTGACAGATGCTCGTCTGCCCTCTACAATAGCGCTATCATCAAATTATTTAATCTAAAAAGGTCAGCCAGTAAAAGAGCAAGGTGCATCAACGATAACGTGCGCCCTATCTACTTTTACACATTTATCTATGCCAAATACAAGCAACAGCCCTCCAGAGAAAACAACTGCACCTGCCATTCGTGCCTACCTTGGCGGCTCGTTCGATCCCGTACATAATGGTCATTTAGAAGTAGCGATGTCTGTCTATCAGCACCTACTACCAATTGCAACGCAGCTACAGCGCACGCTGCATGTGTCTTTATTACCCAATGCGCGCTCGCCATTTAAGACCCAAAGTACAGACCCTAATCATCGCTTGGCGATGTTAAAGCTGGCGACAGAGAATACACCGATACAGATTAATGAGCTGGAGCTGTGGCAAGCGCCGCCTGTCTATACGATCGACAGCGTAAGTACATTAAGGCAGCAATATCCTAATGACAATTTGATATTTATCATGGGTATGGACAGCGCCCATAGTTTGGACAAATGGAAAGATGGATTGCATCTCACTGACCATGCCAATCTATGGGTGTTTAATCGTCAGAGCAGTACCGATGTTATTGATGGTATTAGCGATGAATTTTCTGACAGCACTATCTCTTCTGAAAACAATACAGCGACCGTGCAAGATATTGCTACTCTACAATCGCAATTGCCGTTGTCATTGCAGCCCCATATAACGGACTCACCTATCGAGCTATTAACACCCACTATTCGACGTTCGTCAAATAGCTCAAGTTCAAACAGCACTAATCTAAATAGTACTGATCTGACTAGCACTGACTTAAAAAGCACTGACTTGAAAAATGCCGATCAAGGACGCATTTATATAGATTCGAGACCTATTACTGCGGTATCAAGCACACAAATACGTGAACAACTACAGAAACTAGACGATCTAAAAAATAAAATGCCAGTCGCTCAACGGCAAATCGCATCTATAGCATCAATAAATGATATCATTAGCAATACTGAATCTAATCCATTAGCTAAATGGCTAAATCCTGCTGTTTATCAATATATTATCGCCCATCAGCTATATTCTGCTGCTCAATTCCGTTAAAATCGCCTTATCTATGTCATTTTGCCTATCCTGTCTCTATGCGTGACTGACAACATATGATCAGTCGGATAAGACAAATTGACGTTTTACCCCTTTATTTTACATATTTACGATTTAAGAGATTAAAATTTATGACCAACACCATGACTGCAGAACGCCTAACAGAATGCTTGACCCTAGTACAAAGCGCTCTAGATGATATGAAAGCAAAGAACATCACTGTAATGAATGTAGAAGAGTTGACTGACGTAACAGAGCGCATCATCATCGCTGATGGTACCTCAAAGCGTCATGTACGTGCGATGGCTGATAGCGTCGGCGCTGAAGCTAAGCAAGCTGGTTTTATGCCCCTTGGCCGTGAAGGCGGCATCGATTCTGACTGGACGTTGATTGATTTGGGCGCAGTTGTCGTCCACATGATGACGCCGCAAGCACGTGAGTTTTATGACCTAGAAGGCCTATGGTCATCACCTGAGCAGTTGGCTGAGCTAGTTGCTACGCCGCGCGAAAAGAAAACTGCAGGTCGTCGTAACAAAAACAAATAAGCTTATCAGTGATGATATTCGTTCAAAATTAAGAAACGCTCCATCAAAAAGACCAGAATACTTATTCTGGTCTTTTTTTATGTAAATTTTATGGTGATGAACTAGTATAATCAGATACATCACTGAGTACAGATAAGCTCATTTCATATCAATATTTATTAGCCGCTAACATTAAACCGCCAAATTAAGCCGCCAAATTAAGCCGCCCTTGCCTATTCATTCTACCTATTAGGAAACCGTATGAGCGCAGAATCGATCACGTCATCACCTGAGCAAACCTTAACAAAATCGCCTGAGCAAACCCTAACAGACTTTAACCAAGACTTGCCCCTACATATCGCTACCCTTACTTGTGTCCGCGCTGGCAAATCTATGCCATTCGCCCGTGAAGAAATGAGCGCCATTGATAAAGCACCTATCAAATCTCCTGTTGCTGTCAACTTTATGGGCTTAACCACTGATGAACAGGCCGATCGTAAGCATCATGGTGGCCCACTCAAAGCCGTGCATCAGCTAGCGCCTGCGACGTATGAAAAAATCAATGCAGAGTTTGGCCTGAAAGTGCGCGTCGGTACATTGGGTGAAAATCTTACGACTGAAGCTGTCGATGGTTTGCCTGAAATGACCGAATCTACGGTTTGCATTGGTGATGTTTTTCAATACGGTGGACATTTTGAAAACGGTCAAGACACTAGTAATGATGGTGATAGCGTTCAGTTACGTATCGTCCAACCACGCCGTCCTTGCTACAAAATCAACGACCAGATTGGCCAATTTACCAAAGTACCAAATATCGCGGCATGGGTCAGCAAGCAAGGTATCTCTGGCTGGTATTTTCAAGTTGTACGTGATGGCGTTATAGACGCTGATTTACCTGTGTATTTGGTTGAGCGCCCTTATCCGTTTGCGACGTTAGAGACACTGTGGCAATTGGCAAACTCAAAAGAAAAGTTTGATGCTAATGTGATTGAACCGTGGCTCGCGATTGACTGTTTAGAGGACAGTTGGAAAAAGGTTCTGGCTAAGAAAATCCAACAGGATTGAAAAGGTAACACTCAACAAAAACCTTTAATATGACTTTTCTATTTATAAAAGATAGCCACTACCCTGCGTAATGGCGTCACAAGGTTTTTCATGTTCTATGTCAGCTCCATAATAAACACTCTCTCCTTCTCTATCTTTGATCGCGAAGGAGCACTCCATGAGTGAAAAGACAGAAAGTATCAGCTACCTACAAGCGATAGCGATTAGTGTCGGCGCGATTATCGGCTGGGGTGCGTATGTTATGCCAGGCGATTTGTTTTTGCCGCAGTCACAGCTATTAGGCTCTTCTGTCGCTATTATTATCGGTACTTTAGCCATCTATATGGTTGCGCGTGCCTATATTAATTTGCTGACCCAAACGCCAGAGAATGAATCAGGCGGTATCTATTGGATTGAAAAATACATCAATCGCAAGCATGCCTATATTTATGGTTGGGGCGTCACGATAGGTTATATTTCTATTATCGCGCTCAATATATCAGCCGTCGCTTTGCTACTGCGCTATCTACTGCCTAGTGGCTTACAATTAGGCTATCTGTATACGATTGCTGGTTGGGAAGTCTACGCCAGTGAAGTGTTCCTATGCAGTGCGGCTATTATTTTGTTCAGTTATATCAACCTAAAAGGCGTACGAGTCGGTGCAAAAATCCAACTCTATATCGCCCTCTTTATGATTCTATCAGTCACCGCGCTGTTTTTTGCATCGCTTTGGATGACACCAACGAGCCAAACGTTTCTGCCAACTGATATGTCTAGCAGCTCTATTACCAGTCTGGCATGGTTACCTATCTTGGCCGTTATGCCATGGGCGTATGTTGGTTTTGAGACCACACCGCAAATTTCAAAGGCGATTAGTGATTCAAAAACCAAGACCAAAAGTATTATCCTAATTTCACTCATCGCTGGTGTGTTGTTTTACTTTTTAATCAACTACTTTACCGCGCTAAACATGAGCTTTGACTATCAAGCGATCAAAGACAGCCACTGGGCAACAGGTGAAGGCATAGACAATCGGATTGGTAGCATCGGTATTTGGCTGCTGTCGATCGCTATGATTGGCTCGATAATGAGCGGTATCAACGGCTTTATATTGTCATCGGTTAAGCTCTTAGAATCTATGGGTGATACGTCATTATTGCCTAGCGTATTTACGGATAAACACAACCAATTCAGTAAGCAAAGAACCGTTATATTGATATGTTTGGTGTGCCTACTCTCTCCTTGGCTAGGTAGAAACTACCTACTCGATATCGTGACAATGGCATCCTTGGGTATAACCGTTGGCTTTGCTTATGTCACGACCGCCGACCTCATCAATGAGCGAAAAAAGAAACAAGCGGGTCTGCTAAATTATCTCTCTGTACTATTCAGTGTGGTCTTTATATCGCTATTGCTGCTACCATTTTCACCAGCAGCGTTGTCGTTCAATGCTTATGTATTACTAGGATTCTTTATTCTGATCGGGGCAATTGGTTATAAAAAAATCGCAGTCAATCCTAATGTTAATTAACCGCAACTCTTCCTATATAGAGCATTTCATGGCAAAACACATTTCCTCGATTGCATTGGCTTCAGTACTAGTATCATCCTCTATGCTATCGCTTGTGGGCTGCGTATCAACTTCAGAGCCGCGTTATATCATCGATAGCGATAGCTACCAAGCTACTGGCAAAAGCGAGCGCATCAAAACCATCGTCTTGCACTATACGGTCTCAGATAATGAGCGCTCGATAAAGACATTGACCACGGGCAATGTGAGCGCGCACTATCTAGTATTAGACAATGATGACAATAAAATCTATAACCTAGTACCAGAGAGCGAGCGCGCATGGCATGCAGGTGATGGCGGCTTTGCAGGACGGACGATATTAAACGATACCTCTATCGGCATCGAAATCGTCAATAGTGGCATCAAGCCTGAATATCGAGACGCACTAAAAAATGGCACGCTCGACTATCACCCTTATGAGCACTATGTGGCATTTGATGAGTTGCAGATTAAAAAAGTCGCACAACTGGTGCAGGATATCGCCGCGCGCTATGACATCTCACCGAAGAATATCATTGGTCACTCCGATATGGCACCCTCGCGCAAGATAGACCCTGGTGCCAAATTCCCGTGGGAGCGACTGTATTTCGATTACGGTATCGGCGCTTGGTATGATGAATTTGATAAGCAATTCTTTATAAATCAAGATGGATTTGCGTCGGCCACGATACTTGAGATCAAGCAAGCGTTTCGCAAGTATGGCTATCAAATCAACGATACTGATACGTGGGACAAAGCCAGTCGCGATGTCGTCTATGCGTTTCAGCTGCACTTTAGAGCGCAGCAGCCAACGGGTAATATGGATAGCGAGACCTATGCGATATTGCAGGCACTAAATAAGAAATATGCTGGTCGGGATGATTTTTATTAAAGAATACAGACTATCAGGAGACATAAACCATGGATAACTCTCAACAAGATGAACAAAACGAACTGCAAAAATATCTAGAAGAAAAAGCCAAACAAGAGCAAGAGCAGAAAAAGAAAGAGGAGCAAGAACCTGAGCCACTTTCTGCCTATGATGCTTGTGTGCTAAAGGAAAGCGCCAAGATTCATGAGTTGATCGCTGAGGCTCAGAATCGTCCCAAAGATGAATAACTGGATAGACAGTACTTACCAATCCTTACCAATCAAGATTATATAAATGCGCAAGTTAATGTCTTATGTTTTGAGACATAGCTAAGCCGCTATGAAACCAATACCACAACTAAACAGCACTATATCACTTTATAAAAGAAGGCCTATCTACCAACTATTTAGGCTATTTATTGCGATAGGCAAATGATAAAATCACCGCTCACAGGGTTATAGATAGTATCACTGCTCGCACCATCTCATTGGCTTCCCGCATTGTTGGTTTTATCATTGGTTTTATCATTGGTTTTAATGATGGCTAGGATGATGCGCGGCTTTTGATAGCTTGGCTTTTGATAGCTTGGCTTTGATAGCTTGGCTTTGATAGCTTGGCTTTGATAACTTGATTCTATGACCATTCCCAATATTTTTATTACCAAACGAACACCAATAATACTAAAAAAGGAATATTTATGTATCAAGCCTTTCAAAAACACCTACAACAAGAAATCAGCGATATACGCGCGGCAGGCCTGTATAAAAACGAGCGCGTGATCACTTCTCCGCAAGATGCGCTCATCAAAATTGCCGATGGCCGTGAGATGCTTAACTTCTGTGCCAATAATTACCTTGGATTGTCTGACCACCCTGAAATTAAAAAGGCGGCTACCGAGGCCATCGAAAACTCAGGTTACGGCATGTCATCGGTGCGGTTTATTTGTGGTACGCAAGATTTGCATAAGCAATTAGAGGCGTCGATTTCTAAGTTTTTTAATACCGAAGATACGATTCTTTATGCGGCCTGTTTCGATGCCAATGGTGGCGCATTTGAGCCCCTACTAACTGCTGAAGATGCGATTATTTCTGATTCGCTAAATCACGCCTCGATCATCGACGGTGTGCGCCTGTGTAAAGCCGCGCGTTATCGTTATGCCAATGCGGATATGCAAGATTTAGAGACGCAATTGCAAGCGGCGCAAGCACAGCGTTTTCGTTTGATTGTCACTGACGGTGTGTTTTCAATGGATGGTAATGTAGCGCCGATGGATGAGATTTATGCGTTGGCACAAAAATATGATGCCATGGTCATGATTGACGAATCGCATTCAGCAGGTGTGGTCGGTCGTACTGGTGGCGGCGTGACTGAATTGTTTGATCTGCGTGGCGATATTGAGCTGATCACTGGTACCTTGGGCAAGGCATTTGGCGGTGCTATTGGCGGCTTTACCACGGGCAAAAAAGAAATGATTGAGATGCTGCGTCAACGCTCACGCCCGTATCTGTTTTCAAACTCTATTCCTCCTATGGTGGCTGCCGCTGGGGTAAAAGCGTTTGAGATGCTAGCGCAAGACAATACTCTACAAGACCAATTGCATGAAAATACCGCCTATTTTGTGAAGCAAATGCAAGAGGCAGGCTTCGATATCAAGCCTACCGAATCGGCAATCTGTGCGGTGATGCTCTATGACGCCAATGTATCGCAACAGATGGCAGACGCACTGCTTGAAGAAGGCATTTATGTGATCGGTTTCTTCTATCCTGTCGTACCCAAAAATGAGGCTCGCATTCGTGTCCAGCTCTCTGCCGCCCATACTCGCGAGCAGCTAGACAAGTGTATCACCGCCTTTATCAAAGTCGCCAAGCAGATGAAAGTGATTGATTAAGCGTCGTTTGGTATTTGTTCTGTATTCACTCGCTAGATTCAACCATTAAGTACAACACCGTTAAATAAGAGAAAAGTATGAAAGCACTGGTTAAAGCCCATGCCAAAAAAGGCATCTGGATGCAAGACATGCCAGAACCAACAGTCGGTATCAATGACGTTAAAATTAAAATTAAAAAAACCGCCATCTGTGGCACAGATTTACACATTTATAAGTGGGATGAGTGGTCACAGAAGACCATAAAAACGCCGATGATTATCGGACATGAATATGTCGGTGTCATTAGTGAAATGGGCGATGGCGTCAAGCATCTTGAAATAGGTGACCGAGTCACAGGCGAAGGCCATATCGCTTGCGGGCATTGCCGTAACTGCCGCCGTGGTAAGCTACATGTGTGCGAAAACACCATCGGTGTGGGCGTTGACCGCGATGGCGCATTTGCCGAATATTTGGTGATACCTGCCGATAATGTCATCAAGCTCGATGAGCGTATCAGCGATGAGATGGCAGCCATTATGGACCCCTTTGGCAACGCTACTCATACTGCCCTTTCATTTCCTGTCCTTGGTGAAGATGTACTAATCACGGGTGCAGGGCTGATTGGTTCGATGGCAACAGCGATTTGCCGATTTGCCGGAGCACGTAACATTGTGGTCAGTGATATCAGCGATTATCGCCTAGAGCTTGCCAAAAAAATGGGCGCGACGATGACCATCAACCCAGCCAAAGGTGAAACCATCGAAGGCGCTATTGCTGAGTTAAAAATGCACGGCTTTGATATTGGGCTTGAGATGTCAGGCTCGCCTCAGGCATTTGATTCGATGATTAGTAATATGTATAACGGCTCTAAAATTGCGCTCTTGGGCATTTTGCCTAACACCACCACGGTGGATTGGAGCAAAATTATTTTTAAGGCATTAACCCTAAAAGGTATTTATGGCCGCGAGATGTGGGAGACGTGGTATCAGATGGAGCAAATGCTGATTAGCGGTATTGATCTATCGCCAATCATTACCCATCGCATGCACATTGATGACTTTCAAGAAGGCTTTGATATCATGGAAAGCGGGCAATGCGGTAAGGTAATTTTAAGCTGGGATTGATAATGTTCTGCGTCAGTATTTGAGGAGTCGTGGTTAGGGTTTAAATTATCACGACTTATAAAACGGCACTGATTTCAGTGCCGTTTTTTATATGGTAAAAATTATACGGGGGATAAACCATGGGCGATTCTGAAGCCGATAAACTTGAAAATTATTTAGCAGAAAAAGCCAAGCAAGATCACGAAAAAGAACAAGAGTCTGAGCCGCTTTCTGCTTATGATGCTTGTGTGCTAAAAGAAAGTGCTCAGATTCATGAATTGATTGCTGAGGCTCGGAAAGGGACAGGTTATTAGGACAAAATAATTATTTTTCATGATCTTCGTATGCTAGCAAAAGCAGAAAATGGAATTTATATTTTAAAGGTTTCTATCGAGAGTGGATTCGCAGAATTTGGTGTAATCATAAGCATAAATGCTCAAGATTTTGAAGTAATTGAAAATGATAAATATCGTGCAGTGATGCTTAATGCAGCACTACACCAACCTTTTCAGCTTAAAGAAACTGGTTTAAACGAAAATGACCAACGATATTACTTAGATAAGATACTTCATGCAGATGAATCTGAAGTGAATATTTTTCTCACAAAACCAGATCATGGACAAGCTAATGGTGCAATATCAAACATGGTGCGTAAGGCAAGTAACAGAGATATAGAAAAGCTTCGTAATGGCGATTGGTTTTATTAAAAATGCATACTTGGAAAAGCAGTTTTAGTTTAGTATCAAATAAAAAACCTAACATCTTATTTATTTAAATTATCAGCTCAAAACTGTAGAGCATCGCAGGATTTGCTAACTTTATATGCTAGTCTAGGTTCTAAAATAATGTGCTTTTTAATAATTTTCTCATAAGCGAATTAGTAAATGAATTTGTTAGTAACTAAATCAATAATCATTATTCTTTTTTTATCTACATTATCTACGCTATTAGCAGATGACCATAAAATGCAAAGTATAGATAGTCAGCAGATTTCTGCAACGAAAATTATATCTGAAACAGATATTGAGTTTGTAAAACTACTGAGATTAGCCGAAAAAGGCAACGTTGAAGCACAATTCAAAATTGGATGGATGTATGGAAAGGGTCAAGGTGTTTCTCAAGATTATACTAAGACTATAGAGTGGTATCAAAAAGCCGCTAGTCAAGGACATGCTAATGCGCAATATAATCTTGGCGTGATGTATATGGATGGTGAAGGAATTTCACAAAATTATACAAAGGCCGTAAAATGGTACACAAAAGCCGCTGATCAAGGTCAATCTAATGCGCAATACAATTTAGCAATATTATACAATAATGGCAGAGGCGTTCCCCAAGACTATTTGAGGGCAATAGACTTGTATCAAAAATCTGCTAACCAAGGAAATGTTGGTGCGCAACGTAATATGGCAAATATTTATAATGATGGTGAAGGCGTTCCTAAGAATTTTAACAAAGCAGCAGAATGGTTTGAAAAAGCTGCTATTCAAGGTGATGCTATCTCTCAGTATAATCTTGGTACAATGTACCTTTTCAACAGAGGTGTACCTCAAGATTATTTCAATGCAGCAGAATGGTTTGAAAAAGCTGCCAGTCAAGGCTATGTTGATGCTCAATATAATTTAGGCGTTCTCTACAGGGATGGTTTAGGGTTTGATCAAGATTATATTAAAGCCAAAAAATGGTTTAAGTTGGCATGTGATAATGGGGATACACAAGGTTGTGGTCAATACATTGCTTTGAATCAATAAAGCTTTAGCATACTAGGTAGAATTAATTCGTTTGTCACACGAACTATGGATTACCTTCCTTGTTAAAACCGTTGGGTGTGCAAGCTCCACATCAACCTACTCTAGACACTAAAAACCAAAACACAAAAAAGGTGAGCATTACGCCCACCTTTTTTTATTATCTAAAATAACTCAAACCAGTCTAGCGTAACCAAGCACGAGCGTTACGGAACATACGCATCCACGCGCCGTCCTCGTCCCACTCTTCTGGTTTCCAGCTGTGGTTGTAGGCTTTTAGGTTACGCTCAGGATGTGGCATCATAATCGTCACACGACCATCAGTGCTACACAGACCCGTGACACCGCCGACCGAACCGTTTGGATTGAGCGGATACGTCTCAGTTGGATGACCTTGGCTATCGACATAACGCATCGCAAGCTGACCGTGTTTGGCCATACCATCGATTTCGTTGTTGTCTAGCGTGGCATAGCCTTCACCATGCGCTACAGCGATTGGCAAGATGCTGTCTTGCATACCTTTGAACAGGATAGACTTGGTACGCTCGACTTTTACGTTGACCGTACGCGCTTCAAAACGAGCCGATTGATTGGCGATGAAGCGTGGGAAGTTATCTGCACCTGGGATGAGGTCTTTTAACTGAGCCATCATCTGACAACCGTTACAGACACCTAATGAGAAGGTATCAGGACGGGCAAAGAAGCGGACAAACTGCATGCGTAGCTCGTCATGGAACAAGATAGAGTTTGCCCAGCCAGAGCCAGCGCCCAGTACATCACCATAACTAAAGCCACCACAAGCGACCAGACCGTCGAAGTCACGCAGATTGATGCGACCACTGAGCAGATCGCTCATGTGTACATCGACCGCTTCAAAGCCAGCTTGAGTAAAGCCTGCTGCCATTTCTGTCTGACCATTGACGCCTTGCTCACGCAAGATAGCGACTCTTGGTTTATTCTCACGGCTAGCCAAGTATGGCTCTTCGACCTTTTGATTCAGATCAAAGTTCGGTGAAGCAATCAGGCCTTGATGGCTCGCATCAGCAATCAAGTCATACTCTTGCTGTACGCACGCTGGGTTATCACGGCGACGCGCGATTTGATAGCTGACCTGCGTCCACGCTTGCTGCAATTCAGTACGGCTAAAGCGTAAAGTTTCATTAATACCATCGGCACCCATGAGCGTTGGCGTTTGGATAAGTAAGCTGTCTTCTTCCGAGCTTTGACCAACGAGACTCAGCATATCAGCAACATTAAACTCTTCTGCCAACTGCATTAGCGCCGCGACGTTTTCTGGTAATACTTGGATGACTGCGCCTAGCTCTTCACTGAACAGTTGACCGAGTAAGTTATCATCCGTCAATGACAGCTTGATACCTTGACGACTAGTGAACTGCATCTCAGCGATAGTCGCTAGTAGACCACCATCACCGATATCGTGATAGGCGCTGATGACGCCTTGCTCATTACCCGCTTGGATAAAGTTAAAGAAATCGACCAAGTCGCTAGGCTGCGCTAGATCTGGGCAGTCGTTACCTAATTGGCTAAGCGTCTGCGCAAGGATTGAGCCGCCTAGACGCAATTTGCCTTTTGACAAGTCAATACGGTAAAACGCACTGTCGCCATTGATTAGCTCAGGCGTTAGCGTTTTTGCCACGTCAACGACAGGGGCAAACGCCGTCACGACCAAGCTCATTGGTGAGACGATTGATTTGTCCTTACCACTTTCATCACTCCAATTGGCACGCATCGATAGCGAGTCTTTACCGACTGGGATAGCGATGCCCAGTGCTGGGCATAGCTCTTCACCAACGGCATGTACAGCGTCGAACAATGCAGCATCTTCCGCATCATTACCACACGCAGCCATCCAGTTCGCTGACATCGTAATATCAGACAACTGAGCGATACGCGCACCAGCGATGTTAGTAATCGCTTCACCGACTGCTAGACGCGCAGAGGCTTTTGGACTGATAAGCGCAACAGGCGTACGCTCACCCACACTCATGGCTTCGCCAGTCATTGGCTGACCATCTAGCGCCACCAAGCCAGAAGCCGTCACCGCACAATCTGATACAGGCACTTGATAGCGACCCACATACTGATCACGCACGACCATACCCGTGATAGAACGGTCACCAATGCTAATCAAGAATGATTTGCTAGCGACAGTTGGGTGACGCAATACATCGGTGATTGATTCAGCTAGATTAACGTCACCAAGCTCTAATGCTGGTAACGTGCTCTCGGTACGCTCAAAGCTACGTTGCATTTTCGGTGTACCGCCGAGCAGTACTTGCATCGGCATATCGACTGGTTGCTCAGTTAATAGCTCATCGTCAACGATTAGCTGACGGATATCCGTCGCCTCGCCCAAGATGGCATATGGGCAGCGCTCACGGGCACAGATAGCATCGAACTGATCTTTGCTCTCTGGGCGAATCGCTAGCACATAACGCTCTTGCGCTTCATTTGACCATATGGCCATTGGCGACATGCCAGCTTCTAACGATGGAATCTTACGCAAGTTCAGATGCGCGCCCATTTCATGGTCATTGACCAGTTCTGGCATCGCATTAGACAGACCACCTGCCCCTACATCATGTAGTGAAACGATTGGGTTGCCGTCTTTACTGTTATTACTTACATCGACATCATCGCCCGCTAGTGCCCAGCAGCGATCGAGGACTTCTTGGCAACGACGCTCCATTTCAGCATTATCGCGCTGAACTGAAGCAAAGTCCAAACCTTCATCAAGGTCACCACTATCGACCGACGATGCGGCACCGCCGCCCAGACCGATTTGCATTGCAGGGCCACCAAGGACGATGAGCAAATCACCTTTTTTGATTGCATTTTTTTCAATAAGGTTGCGTTTGATATTGCCGTAACCACCTGCCAGCATGATTGGCTTATGATAGCCGCGCATCTCGCTACCGTCTTTTGCAGCAGAGGTGTCTAGCTGAAAACTACGGAAGTAACCGCATAGATTTGGACGACCAAACTCGTTTGAAAAATTGGCACTGCCTAATGGCGCTTCGGTCATGATTTCAAGGCTGGTTGCCATACGATCTGGCGTACCATAATCCTGCGTGCTCAATTGACCTGACTGCTCCCATTTTTCGCTAAGCTCTGGGATATGCAAATGTGACACGTGGAACCCTGTTAGACCTGCTTTTGGCTTACCGCCGCGACCAGTCGCGCCTTCGTCACGAATCTCACCGCCAGCACCTGTTGCCGCACCAGAATAAGGGGCAATCGCTGTTGGATGATTGTGCGTCTCAACCTTCATTAAGATATCGATGTTTTCTTGATGAAAGTCGTAAGGATGGATTGAATTGGCATCCATCGCGTTGGTTGGAATAGGATAAAAACGCATACCATCAGCGCCTGCCATGACCGCAGCGTTGTCTTTATACGCTGATAAAATACCTTGTGGATTCGACTGGTACGTGTTTTTGATCATTTGGAACAATGATTTTGGCTGTGCTTCGCCGTCAACTGTCCACTGAGCATTAAAGATCTTATGACGGCAATGCTCTGAGTTGGCCTGTGCAAACATCATCAGCTCAACGTCAGTTGGGTTGCATTTCAACTCATTGACATAGGCATTCATCAGATAGTCGATATCTTCACTTGATAACGCAAAGCCGAACTCGGTATTGGCCGATTCTAGCGCTGCCTGACCTTGTCCTATTACATCTATATGGTTCAGTGATGCTGGCGCTTGATCATCAAACAATTTGCTGACATCGCTCAAGTCATAAACCAAGCTCTGAGTCATACGATCAAACAATAACTGCTCAGCGTCTACTGGTAGTTTTTCGCCTGCGTCACCGTCTATTTTTTCATCGAGGGTTAACGTATAAACAACGACACGCTCAACGCGGTTGATCTCGATTTCACAGTTATTAAAGATATCTGTCGCTTTACTTGCCCATGGCGATATCGTACCAAAACGTGGCCCAACGATGACTTGTAGTTGGTTGTCTTGCGGCGAATTTAGCGTTGCTGACTGGTCAACCGCTAGTAAATCTAGCGCTTTTTTATGTTCATCACCAGATAGCTCTCGTGATAGCACATACACTTGCTGTGTACTTATTTGACTGACATTTAGCTCGGTTTTTTGCTGAAACTGACTGATGAGTTGCTGCGTCTGAAAATCGGTAAGAAACGGTTGTCCGGCGATGGTCATCATAAAGGCATAATCCGTAAGATCAAGGCATCTCTGCCATGCTAAGTAAATGGTCTGCGTATTATAACAAGAAGCCCTGTAATAAGCAGGTCTAAACCAAGATAAATTGCCGAAAAGTTGCGTTCTATCACTACTTATTATTTATGAATCGACAAACTACAAAAGTGAATTTTCTAGACGTTTTTGAATAATTTATTCAAATATAGAGAATATAAATTCGCACTGTCACAATTTTTACCTAACCTTCATATTCCTTACAAACACTCACATCGCATTACTGGGAACCTATATAAATGTAGGGTGACAACTCGGTATTCTAGTCTCAGTTGTTAAGGCGACGATGACGTTTAACTTTTAGATTTATTTAATGGTTAGACATATCTAGCCTAAAGAAAAATTACTATAAATAATTAACTGTTCAATTCGGCTAATTAAAACAACGCTATATAAGCCCAATTAAAACACTATAAAAAAGGAAATTTATTATGAGTAGACAAGACCATATCGATAAAGTACAAGAACTGGTAAAAGAAGTGAAATTTGCCATGATGACCACTCGTACTCACGAAGGCCATTTACATGCCTGCCCAATGACAACTAGCGAGACGAGTATTGGCGCAAAAGAGATTTGGTTCATTGGTGATAAGACTACCGAAACTATTAAAGATATCGAAAAAGACCCGCAAGTGAACTTGGCCTATGTCAGTCAAGATTCAAAAGATTATGTTTCTATTAACGGTAAAGCAGAATTGGTCGAAGACCAAGAGAAGTTAGACGAGCTATGGTCGCCAATTTACAATGCGTTTTATGAGCAAGGTAAAGAAGATCCAAATGTACAATTAATCAAAGTCGTACCACATGGTGCAGAATACTGGCTAAGCGGTAGCTCAGTCGTCAATATGTTTAAGATGACTACTGCTGCAGTAATGGACGGTAAGAAAGCGACTAACTTAGGCGAAAACAACTCAGTGACGCTATAAGCTGCCTGATCTATAAGCAGTAAAAACAAAAACGCCAGTGGCTAATACGACTGGCGTTTTTTATTGTCTAAGTTTTGAGCTGATTATTTTCGTTTTATGGAATTATCCGCTTTGCTTTAAATAAGGCCAAGCTGCTTTTAGATAAATCATCATCGACCATAAGGTAAGTATCACAGCAGCGACCATTAATACATAACCAATGGTTTCAAGCGACTGCCAATTAAGTAGTAGTACGGTAATTGCCACCATCTGAAACGTGGTCTTTAATTTGCCAACATAAGATACTGCGACGCTAGTACTTTTGCCCAACTCTGCCATCCATTCGCGTAATGCTGATACTGCGATTTCACGCGAAATAATGACGATAGCCGCTATCGCCATAATGATATTAGGATGCCACTGTACAAGAACGATGAGCGCTACAGCTACCATTAACTTATCAGCAACAGGGTCTAAAAAGCGCCCAAAGGCTGACATGACATTAAGTTTACGAGCAAAATATCCATCAAGCCAATCGGTAATTGCGGCAATAATAAAGACGCCAGTCAATAATAAATGGCGCAACAAACTATCACTAAACTCGCTCATCCCAACGCGCGCAATGACATTGTCTGAAATCGCAGGCATACCAATACCCATGGCTGGCGGCCAATAAGCAATCGCGACAAATAGCGGAATCATCAAGATACGCGCAATCGTAAGGTTATTAGGCAAGTTGAAAATACTCTTGGTATTTTGCGAACTTGGCGGTTCTTCCTGCGTATGCAAATGCGTGCTGTCAGTCATGGCAAACCCAGTTTAATATGAACATAATAATGGCAGATAGCTTAGCATTTTTCGGACAAGGCGTCATGCCATCTCTGCAGCGATTGAGTTATCAAAGGTATCAAGATCGACTAGATGACCTCCTATCGACATAACGTATTGAAATTATTGGCAGCCTTTATTAATGATTTCATCATAAAGCTCCGCTACTTACTCTAAATATCAGTGCTTCATACCAGTCTTGGCGTCTTTTGGACTTTTACAACGTAATATACTGTAACCAAAACCGCCAGACAGTAATCAATTGCGCTATCATAGCGACTGTACCAGAACACTTGTACACTTAAATCAGTAAATGTTAATAGTTAAATATTTCCACCTATTGTATTGATAATTATTACCTTTATAAATAACAGTAGAGAGCACCAATAATTACAACAACTCTTGACCACGGCCTGTGTAGCTAATACATGACCCGTTTTCCTCAGCCCACAGTACCTCCTCTGTGGGCCTTTTTTTGCTTACGTTTTGCTAAACCTAAATATCGTTAAACAATGCAAAATAATGAGCATAGATATTACGCTTACTGCGTTTGCATAACTGCCTTAACGGTTTGCTGCGCCATTCGATAGCTGCTTTCTATATTACCTTTTGCACACCAGTCACCACTAACGATCCATTGCTTGGTTTCATCGATTAAGATGCCTAGCTCTTCAGTATCCTTATTTACGATAGTAGCCGCATAGCGCCAACGATGACAATCTGTCTGGCTAGGTGCGCTAGCTTCATTCCAATTTAATGCTTGTTTTGCCGCCTGTAATAATTGTTCTTTGACTGACTCAATATCGTCATCGACGTGGGTCTCTGACCAGTCATTACGTGCATGAATGGTGACACTTGGTAGTAGCTCATCACGAGCAGGCTTTTGATGCTCAATAAATATCCTATCGAGAACAGCGCTATTTAAATAAGCGACATCCCACTGCGGTGCAAGTTGGCCATTTAATGTTTCAGGTAGTTTTTGCACATCATCCCAGCCAAGCATCAGCGTATAGCAGGCTTGCATTTGCGGTTTAGTAATTTTGTCTTGTTGAGCAAAGCCACTATCTGACATCAGCTCTATCGCCTGACCATTTGGCGCTGTGCAAATAACCCAATCAAACCAACCCAGACTGGCTCCAGTTTCGTCAAATAGCTCAGTTTGCTTGCTGTTTTGATTAAAAGTTTGATTATGAGTCTGGTTCTGGATCTGATGCTGAGACTGCAAATATTGAGCAAGCGGTGCGACACGGGTCTTAAATACTATGGTCGTATGTTTGAGCGCAGCGGCTAACTCACGGCCCCAACTGGTCATTTTCGGTGTGCTGATATAGCGTGCATGCACCACGTCCCATTGCTCTTTGCTTTGGATATTAGGTGACTGATAATTGTCACTTGATGCCGTTAACTCAATCACTTCAGCACACCATGGCTGTAGCAACCCTGTATCTAACCAAGGCGCGATAAATTGTTGAAAGACAGCAGTTTTCGCAGTAAAAAACTGTGCACCGAACGACCATTGCCAGTTCTTACCAGTTTCACTATCGCTGCGATAGCGGGTCGCCAAACGGCCCACACTACGTGATTTTTCAAAGATAGTGATTTGCGGGGTGTTAGATGACGAGCCTGTCTGGTTTGACGCGCACTCTAATAGTGTTGCGGTGAGCAAACCCGTTAGGCCACCACCGATGATGGCGATTTTTGGGGCAGATAGGACAGTTGAGCACGAAGCATGATCAGTCATGATGACAGTAGACCTTATAAAGTATTTACGAGTCGCTACTATATTGAGTATCTAACCTAGTAAGTACCGAGTGACTCGTCAATTAATCCTCAATTAAAATGGTAGCGATGTTGTCTTGTTAGCATTATTGAACCTTCAAAGTGACTCAATATCAATATCGTCTACGTAAAAAAGCCATGCTATTCTCGATAACATGGCTTTTATTCAACTTCAATATACAAATATCAATGGCTAGTACTGAATAACTATCCTTAATACTGCAGGTTCGTTATCAGGCTAACTTACTCTCCGCGGCCCGCTTTGACTTCTTCAACCAAGTCATTAATCACTGAGCTATCGGCAAGCGTAGATAGGTCGCCCAGCCCTACATATTGACCTGCTGCAAGGTTACGCAAGATACGGCGCATGATTTTTCCTGAGCGCGTTTTTGGTAGTGCATCAACCATATAAATGGCATCTAAAGTCGCAATTGGTCCAATCTCGGCACGCACATGACGTTTTAGTTCTGCCTTTAGATCGTCGGTCTTTTCTTCACCTGACTTTAGAATGATAAATGCACAGATACCTGTACCGCGTATCTCATGCGGCATACCGACAATCGCAGCTTCAGCAGTCGCAGGATGCGCAACCACGGCGCTCTCAATCTCTGCTGTGCCCAAGCGATGCCCTGCAACATTGAGTACATCATCAACACGACCGGTAATCCAGTAATGCCCATCTTCATCACGCTGAGCGCCATCACCTGTGAAATAATGACCTGGATAATCGCTAAAGTAAGTCTTTAAAAAACGTGGATGGTCATTGTAGATAGTACGCATCTGCCCTGGCCAACCGCTACTGATCACCAAATTGCCTTCTGCAGGGCCTTCTAAAATCGCACCATCACTATCGACGACTTCTGGTTTGACACCATATAGCGGTGTCATTGCCGCGCCCGGTTTGAGATCGACCGTGCCTGGTATTGGCGCCATTAAGATGCCGCCTGTCTCGGTCTGCCACCATGTATCGACGATAGGACATTTACCATCACCGACGACATTGTAGTACCAGTCCCACGCTTCTGGGTTGATCGGCTCACCGACCGACCCTAGCAGACGCAAACTTGAACGATCCGACTCTCGAACGAAGGCGTCGCCCTCTTTCATCATTGCACGAATGGCTGTCGGTGCAGTGTATAGGATAGTCACGTCATGCTTATCGATAATATGACCGATACGTGCCCATGTTGGATGCTCTGGCACACCTTCGAACATTACCGTTGTCGTACCATTGGCCAGTGGTGCATAGGTCGAGTACGTGTGGCCAGTAATCCAGCCCACATCTGCTGTACACCAGTAGACGTCATCTTCTTTGATATCAAACACATCACGGAACGTTGAGATAGCATAGGTAATATAGCCGCCTGTAGTATGCACTACACCTTTTGGCTTACCAGTAGAGCCAGACGTATATAATAAAAATAGCGGGTCTTCGGCATTCATGACTTCAGGCTCACAGATCTCTGATTGACCATCGACCAGATTGTGATACCACACATCACGGCGGCCACTCATCGGTATAGAGTTACCCGTACGATGAACGACGATGACTTTTTCGACACTCTCAGTGCCATCCATGTCGAGTGCGTGATCGACATTGGCTTTAAGCGGTGTGTGCTTACCGCCGCGTAAACCTTCGTCAGCTGTGATAACAACCTTTGAGCGACTGTCTATCAAGCGATTGCCCAGACTCTCGGCAGAAAAACCACCAAACACCACTGAATGCACCGCACCAATACGCGCACATGCCAGCATCGCTACCATGGCTTCTGGTATCATCGGCATATACAAGGTTACGCGGTCACCTTTTACAACGCCAAGCTTGCGCAATGAATTACCTAAGCGGCAGACGGCTTCATGTAACTCTTTAAAAGAAATGATTTTGTGCAACGAAGGGTGATCACCTTCCCAAATGATAGCCGGCTTGTATGGGTTTTCTTCAAGGTGACGATCAAGACAGTTGACTGAGATATTTAGCTCACCATCTTCAAACCATTTGATGCGAAAATCATCTAAGTCATAATTGACGTTACTGACCTTAGTTGGTTTTTTTATCCAGTCGATTAGCTCAGCACGCTTCGCCCAAAAAGCATCAATTGCTTCGGGTGATTCGATAGATTGCTGGTAGTCTGTAAGGTACTTATCAGGTGTGGTATTGGCAGCAGCCATAAACTCGGCTGAGATAGGAAATGATTTCTGAGTCATAGTGTTGGGTCCCTTTTAATTATTATGACCTACACGGATAAACGTCTATGACGCGCCCCATGTAAGCGATAAGAGTCATCTTCCATAATGTGTGACGCTCATCGTTAGTTTGACAAATAAGCGTGACCGTTGCAAGACATCAAAAGCCAAACATAACAATTTCACTGTACATCTGTATGTTTAGATAATTATATTAGTACTTATACTGGTACGTATAATGCTATTTATAGGGGCAGCTATCATAACGATAGTACTAAAATGACAGCTGGTTGTGATCACACGGTAACAGCGTATGGCTTAGGGCATTTAATCCTTGTAACCTTTAGTGAAATATGGACAATAGCTACACTAAACATACTGCTTCATTTAACAAAATGTCAGCCGCGTTTTTAATAAAAACAATGCTTGGCCTGGTTATACTTTTTTCACCCCATCGTTTTACGAGACCGCAATGACTAATCAACGCAATGCACAAAACCATACTCACTATGATGTCGTTATTATTGGTGCTGGCGCTTCAGGGTTGTACTGTGCACTGACTGCCGGACGGCGCGGTCGCCGCGTATTGGTTTTGGATCATACCAATAAAGCCGGCAAAAAGATTTTGATGTCGGGTGGTGGTCGCTGCAACTTTACCAATTACTTTGTGGAGCCTGAGCACTTTATTGGTGCCAATCCCCACTTCTGCAAATCAGCGCTAAGTCGTTACCCAAGTTGGGAGTTTATCGGCATGGTAGAGTCGCATAAGATTGCCTACCATGAGCGCGAACACGGTCAGCTGTTCTGTGATGACTCAGCACAAGACATCTTATCTATGCTACTAGATGAGTGCGCGGCCGTAGGTGTACAAGTAAAGCTTAATGCTCAGATTGATCATGTTAAAACTGCTGTTCATGATAAAGGCGAACGCTTTTATCTAACGACGAGCAAAAAGCTTGGTAAAAAAGACATCGCGAGCGGTACTCAATCTGCGCAGACACGCTATAGCTGTGAATCTTTGGTGGTCGCTACTGGGGGTTTATCTATCCCGACCATGGGAGCAAGTGGTATCGGCTATGAGTTGGCACAGCAGTTCGGGCATACGCTCGTGCCTACTGATGCCAGTTTAGTCCCGTTTACTTTCACTGATAAAACAGGCGAACTTATCCGTGCCTTGGCTGGTATCAGTCTGCCAGTTATTGCCAGTAACGAGCGTATCTCTTTTAAATTACCTGTCCTATTTACCCATCGCGGTCTCTCTGGCCCTGCCATGCTACAGCTATCCAACTATTGGCAGACTGGCGAAACCATCAGTATCAATCTGTTGCCTGAAATAGACGTCACTGAACTTTTACTGACTCGTAAAAAATCACACCCACGCCAGCTTATTCGTACCGTATTGGCAGAAAATACAGACAATGCATTACCCAAGAAGCTATTGGCAGCGTTACAGACGCATCTGTGGGAAGACATCAAAGATACGGAGCTTGCTAATATTAAAGACGAACGTCTCACAGAGCTTGGTATTACCCTTAATGGCTGGCAGCTCAAACCCTCGGGTACAGAAGGTTACCGAACCGCTGAGGTCACACGCGGCGGCGTCACAACCGATGAAGTATCCTCCAAAACGATGCAAAGCAATTTACAAGACGGCTTATACTTTATCGGTGAAGTGCTTGATGTGACCGGCTGGCTTGGTGGTTATAATTTTCAGTGGGCATGGGCAAGTGGTTTTGTGAGTGGTGAGATCGTCTAATCATGGACACTTATAAGTGTTTAACGTTTGCTTAATCGCTGCCGACAGCACTAGGAATGAAATAGTAATAAAAACTCATACAATCTACTCTTATATTCATAGTAGTATTACTTAATAATAGCTTTTCTATTGATAGTAATTCTAATTAGACTAATGAGGTGACCCATGCGTTCAATTAAACACATTCACGGTGAAAAAGAGTCGCACTGGGTAGGTGACGGCTTTTTTGTAAAAACTCTGATCAGTCATCTAGATGATAATCCAGACCTTAATTATAGCCATACTGATCCTTTCTTATTATTAGACTATGCCAAGCCAACAACGTTTTCACCCAATCCCTCTTATAAAATGCAGCCACATGGCGTTGGTCAACACCCACATAAAGGTTTTGAAACTGTCACCATTGCTTATGCAGGTGAGATTAGTCATGTAGATTCGACAGGTGGGCGCGGTGATATTTTAGAAGGTGATGTACAGTGGATGACTGCTGGTCGCGGTATTCTGCACGAAGAGTTCCACTCTGAAGCCTTTGGGCAACGTGGTGGTATATTTAGTATGGTGCAGTTATGGGTCAACTTGCCAAGCGCCCATAAACTGACCGACCCAAAATACCAATCTATCAAACGTGCTGATATGCCTATCGTTGATCTGATAGACAATAGCGACGAGCAAACTGTCATTGGCCAAGCTGCCATTATTGCCGGTGACTGGCATGGGATAGCGGGAGCAGCAACGACCTTTACGCCAGTCAATATGTGGGATATTGAGCTACATACAGCAGGTACAACCACGCTACAAGTACCGAAAACGCACAATACCCTACTCCTGGTACAAGAAGGTCAAATATTGGTCAACGGTACAGCCGTCAGCGCAGGCAGCCTAATTGAATTTTCAGCGCCTATTCGAAATCATGTAGGCACTCAATCTGAACATTCATCATTACCTGCTACTGATACTATCGAATTGACCTACCCTGCAACTACCGATGAATACACACCTATCAAATTGCTACTGCTAAGCGGCGAGCCAATCGGTGAACCTATCGCAGGTCACGGCCCCTTTGTGATGAATACCCAAGATGAGCTACGACAAACGTTCCGTGATTATCAAACAGGCAATTTTGGATATTAATCAAAATAAATGCGTAAAAAAAAGCCCTCTAACTATCGATAGTCAAAGGGCTTTTTTATAACGCGTTTGTCTGCCTATTCAGTGATACTGACGGATGGATAATTGCTTACACTTCATTCATAAACGGATAATCAGTGTAGCCAACCGTGCTGCCACCATAGAAGCTCTCTGGGTGCTGCTCGTTGAGCGGTGCGCCCTCTTGAATACGTTCAGCGAGATCAGGGTTGGCAATATAATCACGACCGAATGCTACCGCATCGATATAGCCTGCTTTGATGTTCTTCTCAGCTTTGTCCGCATCATAGCCACCCGCCGCGATGATGGTCTGATCGAACGCATCACGGACACGCTGACGGAACTCATCGCTATACGGCGTACCACCTGCCCAATCTGGCTCTGACAGATGCAAATACATTAGACCACGCTTATTGATTTGTTCAATCAGCCAAATGTTATCGTCTTCTTCGTAGCCTCCCTCAACATTGTTGAATGTGCCCAGTGGCGAGATACGAATACCAATATGATCTGCATCCCATGCCTCTACGCAAGCATCAATCACGTCCAAGGTCAGACGCGCGCGGTTTTCGCGGCTGCCACCGTATTCATCGTCACGCTGATTGGTATGCTCGGCCCAAAACTGATGCAGCAAATAACCATGCGCGCCATGAATCTCAATACCATCAAACCCCGCTTCCTGCGCGCACTTGGTTGCATGCGCAAAGTCAGTAACCACTTGCTGAATCTCATCAAGACTGGCTGGGCGCGGCGGCGTGGCATCCGCGCGAATGGCTTGGTTGTCACTATCACGCAATGAGGTACGGATACCTACATCGACATCTGAGGCTGAAATTGGCGCACGGCGTTCAGGTTGTACGCTTTCATGTGAGACAAGTCCTGTGTGCCATAGCTGGACGACGATTTTGCCACCTTTAGCATGGACATTGTCAACGATGGCTTTCCATGCAGTGACTTGATCTTGAGTATGTAGCCCTGGTGCGCCTGCATAGCCTTTTGCTTGAAACGATACTTGCGTCGCTTCAGTGATGACAAGGCCCGCCCCTGCACGCTGCGAGTAGTACTCTGCTGCCCATGTGATAGGGACATCGCCTGGCTCAACGGCACGCAGACGTGTCAGTGGGGCCATCATAATGCGGTTTTTTAGCGTTTGTGTACCCATTTTTACAGGCTCAAATAAAATATCGTGTGCCATAATCTGTCCTATTGGTTATTGTTGCTATCTATGATCTTTAGTTATAGCAACCATCAATCATACTAATTATTATCGCATGCTGTTTAGAAAAACTTATAATATCATTAGTAAATCTACGTTTAGCGCCTACATTTATAGGGGATAGATTTCATTATTCCAAGCAATATTTACAAACAGATACAACAATATTCACCTATACAAATCTTCGTATCTGTTTACTACGAAGACTGTTTACTAAGCCTTAAATACTGTTCGTCTGGGTCTTGTCTTTTGGCTTTAGCATTTTCTTAATTGATAGCTCTAATGACAGATATGTGCCGATCAATATCACAATCGAACCAATGATAGCTTGTATATTTAGCGCCTCGCCAAGTAATAGATACCCTAAAATAATGGCAAAAATTGGGATGACTAAAGTAATACTGGTGGCGCGCGTCGGGCCAATATTTTTAATCAGCTGATTCATAAAGATAAGGGCAATGGCAGTCGAAAATACACCGATACAGATCACTGATACCCACGCCTTTATGCTGATATCTTTGCCATAAGGGAACTCATTAAAAGCCACAGGCAGCATAATGATACTACCGATAATGAGCGATCCTGCGGTGATAGCGACTGGCGATACTTCGTACAGATAGTTCTTGGTAATGTTGGCCCCAAGCGCATAACCCACACAGGCTAGTAGCGCGTAACCCATTGGTAGTAGCCCTTCGACCAATCCTTTGCCTGGCTCACCTCCGCCAAATAAGCTTTCGCTCATCAGTATGATTACCCCAATCACTCCGATGACCAAACCGAGTGCTTGTTTTTTCGATAGCCTATCTTTAAAGAAGACTCTGGCGATAAAACCACTCATCATCGGTACAGAAGCATTTAGCACGGCTAGCACGCCTGCGTTCACTGACTGCGCGGAAAACGAGAACAACACAAAAGGTAGCGCTGCCGAAAACAAGCCGACGAGTGCTAGCATTTTCCAATGCTCCTTGATGCCTACTCTGTTTTTCTTATTTAATAATACAAAGACCAACATGACTAATCCGGCGAATATCACACGCAAACTGGCGAATGCCAATGAGCCAAACTCGGGCACGCCGATACGATAAAAAACGAAGGAGAGTGACCACATAAAAGAGAGCGTCACAAAGATGATGAGGTCACGGTTGGTCATTGGGTAATCCTATTAAGCGCTTAGACTGCTTTTGCCAACTCGTGTCGGTCATAAGCATCTGATGCGTTGTAAAAACTATCATGTTATTAAAAACTCATGATGATAACTTTTTAATTGTTTGATGGGTAATTTTTTATAAAATTT
>NZ_PJAT01000087.1 GCF_002836715.1 Psychrobacter sp. 4Dc | reverse complement strand
CAGAACCATGAGATATGATTGGTTAAATCAGGAGCTGTTTGATAATCTAGAGCAGGTACGCGCACAAGCAGAAAACTGGTTATACCATTATAATCATAAGCGCCCAAATATGGGCAATGGCGGTTTTACACCGATACAGAAACTCAATCAGGCAGCTTAATTCTATTTATTAGGTGTCTTAAGTTTGGGAGGGTTACCAAGTAACCGTGATTTTTCTTCACTGTGGTTTCTCTAGAAAACAACCTTGCCACTCAGTTTAATGATTAAGCTCTATGGTTACATTAAGACAAGTCTATATAGTGATAGTTTTGCTTAGACTGCTCTAGTTCCTCTAAATCTATATCTACTGTTACTATATCTGGCGACGAACCAAGTTTTTTGATGATTCGTCCCGTAGGAGAAACGATTAGACTCTCTCTCCTACAAACTGACCGCCATGACCGACGCCGACACCATTGCAGGTAATCACAAAACATTGGTTCTCTATAGCCCGAGCTTGAGTCAATACATAGTGGGTATTCGCATAGGAAGACATGTTGCCATTTGGCATAAAAATAATTTTGGCGCCTTTTTTTGCCAGTGCTCTTGAGCCTTCTGGAAACTCTAGCTCAAAACAAATCTGAGCACCGCAAACCACATCATTAATGCTAACCACTGATAAGTCTTCTCCACTGGTAAATACCCCAACGTCATCAAGCCAAAGCTTTGATTTTCGGTGTTTATGAATGATTTTGCCGTTTTTTATAAAAGAACATGCGTTATAGAAAAGTTGATACTGCTTATCAATATGTCCAATAATGATGGTTGCCTTTGTATTTTTGCTTGCTTCCAATATGCTTTGGAAGTGCTCTGTTGATTGATGATATAACGCTTCAATATTGTCTAGCGTGGGAAAGCCAGTCAAAGCAAGTTCTGGAAAAATCATAAAGCCATCGCAAACTTGATGATCATGGATTGATTTTAATATCGCAGCAGCATTTACCGATACTTGATAATCGGTAATATCCATTTGATTGAGGATTATTTGCATAGGTCTTGCTCTTTATCGTAGGGGGTTGATACTTTCACAGCACTTATTGGTCGCAATTATGGGTAATACTCGTTAATGACGGTCTTTAGAAACACTTATTTCAAATGCTATTTAAAACACTTTTAAAGACATTGCGATTCCAACCAACGGCTCAATTTAATAATGTCAGCTTGATTTGACTTTAAATCATTATAAAAGAAATAGAAACTGTCGCCAGTGAGTAATTCATGCATTGGGATTTTGACAAGATTTTGCTGATGCGTTTGTTCTAGCATCATATAGTTGTCGATAAGCGTAATACCTAAGTTATAACGCGCGGCCTGTGCGGCAAGAAGTACGTGGCTAAACTGATTGATTTTTACATTGCTTGGTAACTCGAACCCACCTGCTTTGCACCACTTTAGCCAATCATTGGCCGCGTTTTCACTTTTTCCAGCGTATTTTACGGACAGTATAGGGTGTTGCCATAACGCCTCAGGCAATGGCTGATCCTTTATTTCCGCCCAAAGTTTTTGGCCACAGACAGGAAATAGCTTCTCAGCGAATAAAAGCTTGCTGACTACATTGCGTTTCGGTGGATTGACGGTAATAAAGCAATCCGAACACTGCTCATTATAGTCGTCTTGGTCTGTCACCATATTTAAGGTCAGCTCAATCTCTGGGTGCTGTTCGCGGAAGTTTTCTAACCGAGGAATCAACCAATTGACAGCCACTGAACTATACAGTGCTAGGCGAATATGCCCAGGCTGGTCATTTCGAATGGCCTGACTGGTATTGGACAGAGCCGTCAGCGATTGATTTACTTCTGTGAAATAACGCTCGCCTATATCTGTTAAAGAAAGGGTTCGGCCCTGCCTATAAAACAACGCTTCACCAAGATATTCTTCAAGCGTTCGAACCTGATGACTCACGGCACTTTGCGTCACGTTGAGGCTTTCTGCTGCCTTAGAAAAACTATTAAGCCTTGCTACAGATTCAAAGCATTGTATGGCACGTAATGGGGGGAGTTTCATTATGAGTTCAACTAATACTAAACGTTTTTATATCATTATACGTCATGAGTATACGCGAATATACTATTTATCTGACCATTAGATTAAATGGCTTAATTTAAAATTTTATGTATTTTGAGATAGGTATAAGCATGATAATGCCGAAGATGAGTGTTGGATTTGCAATGTTACTATTGGTTGCAGGAAACATGATTGCAGTCCTTTCGGATGCGCTGATAAAAGAGTTGCCAGATGGCGCAGCGGTCTATCAGTTTGTGCTATTGCGTCAGCTAACAGCTGTCTTGATGCTGCTACCGTTTTGTTTATTCAACCAAAAAGCCAAGCTACTTAGTCACGTAAAATGGCATTTTGTACGTGGGCATATTTGGTTGTTTGGCGCGGTATTTATGGTGTTGTCTATCCAAGCGCTACCGCTAGCCACGGTCAATGCGATTTTTTATACTGCGCCTTTACTGATGTTGCCGTTAGGGTTTTTGTTTTATAAAGACAGACTTACAGCACCAAGCATCATTGTGGCAATACTAGGCTTCATAGGTATTCTTGTCGTGGTAAAACCAACGCAAATTAATATGGGTGCTATATTTGCGTTGATCGTGGCCTTAACGATGGCGACGAACAACCTACTAGTGCGAAAATTACCTTCGAATCACACAGTTGCTCAGACCTTGTTTTTGACCAATTTAGTCGGAATACCGTTGGGGCTTAGTTTGGCTATTTGGGAAAATGCCCCTTTGAATTGGTACGCGCTATGGATAGCAGCAGGCTCAAATCTGTTTATTTTGATTTATGCGGGTATCTGCGTGCTGGTTTACCGAGCGGTAGAAGCACATAAAATATCTAGTGCAGAATATACCGGTCTGTTAGGAGCAGTGGTTATCGGCATCGTATGGTTTGATGAAATACCGGATATCAGTCTTTTGATAGGTTCGGCTCTTATTGTCTTACCTTTAATTTGGCTCGCCACGCTTGAGTCTATTAAATATAAAAGAACAGCCTTATAGCGTTTTGAAACATAGAGAACAGATAAGGAAAGCGTCATAATATTAGCATGACTTTATGTCATGAATTCGTGTGTTTAAATCGTTTTTTCATACTCATTTTTTGTGGCAAATTACTATAGATACAACCATTCAGGCAAGGCTCTAGTCTTCAATGGAGCCTGTGTTTGTTGGAGTTATTACTATGAGATAGGCCAAATAATGAGCAATATAACCACATTCTCAGTCACATCTTCAAATCGAAAAATCGACCCTCCACGGCGTCGAGGTGGCGCGTTTAAAGCTGATGGCTCTCTGAACGATAATGACCGTGTCGAGATAGGTCCCACAGATATTGCTTTCAATGAGTGGGCTGAGCTAGGGTTGACACCTCCTAACCTTACACGAATGCGTGAATACCGCCTCCAAAGAATCGTAAAAGAACTACAGAAAAGAGATCTTGGCGGCATCTTATTGTTTGATCCTCTTAATATTCGATATGCGACTGACTCCACAAATATGCAGGTATGGGTAACCCATAATCACTCTAGAGCCTGTTTTGTATCGGCATCAGGCCATCTTATTTTATGGGATTTTCACAATTGTGAGCACTTATCAGCACACCTTCCTTTGATCAAAGAAGTCAGAGGAGGCGCTTCTTTCTTCTACTTTGAAACCGGTGATAGAACTGACGAACATGCCTCTAGGTTTGCTTCAGAAATTCAATCTATTTTACGGGAGCATGCTGGAGACAATAAAAGATTGGCTATCGATAAAATTGAAATTGCTGGTTTCAATAAGATAAAACAGTTAGGAATCGATGTTTTTGATGGTCAGGAAGTGATGGAGTTTGCTCGATCTATTAAGAACGAAGATGAAATTAATGCCATGCGATGTTCAATTGCCTCAACAGAGGTTGCGATGAAGTGCATGCAAGAAGCAACAGTACCCGGTATCACTGAGAATGACATATGGTCTATTCTTCATGCGGAAAATATTCGTCGAGGTGGTGAGTGGATAGAATGTCGAATTCTTTCTTCAGGGCCTAGAACCAATCCTTGGTTTCAAGAAAGTGGCCCTCGAATTGTGAAGGAAGGTGAGTTACTTGCATTCGATACAGATCTGATTGGCCCTTATGGAATGTGTGCAGACTTGTCTCGAACTTGGATGATTGGAGAGAGCTTGCCAAGTGCAGAGCAAAAGCATCTCTATCAGGTAGCTTATGAACATATCCAACACAACATGACTATATTAAAACCAGGAATGACATTTGAGGAGGTGACAAAATCTGGTTTATTACTACCTGAAGAATATAGAGCGCAAAGATATGGTGTGATGATGCATGGCGTTGGTCTTTGTGATGAATACCCGTCTATTCGTTACCCCGAAGACCTTGAATGCCATGGCTATAGTGGTGTGTTGGAGCCGGGCATGGCCCTCTGCGTTGAAGCGTATGTAGGTCGAGTTGGAGGTAAAAATGGTGTCAAACTTGAAGATCAAATCATTATTACAGACACTGGGTTTGAAAACCTTACTAACTATCCTTTCGAAGCCGCTTTATTGGCTAATTAAAGATAGTCTATACAAGCTTGTTAAGATAAAGATTTGACATAGGTATAGTGCATTATCTGCGGGTTTAGATGGTTAGGATACTCATCAACACGCTGATAGCCATTGTTATCGTAGTACTGATAAGTGCACAGGGTGTCTGTATGTAATGCATACATGTCTGCACCCTGTGCCACGAGATAAGTCTCAAATGCTTGAATCAACGTCGCTCCAATACGGTGGCGACGATAGTCTGGATCTACACAGAAGAACTGTAGCTTGCTATCAAAATCGACTGTCTTTCGTTTCGCGCCAGCCGTTTCTTTTTTCTGTAAATCAATTAATACCTGTTGTCCTTGTTCAGATAGACCCAGCTTTTGTTCTATCTGAACAATAATAGGCTCATCATCGAATGGTAATGCCTTGTATGAATCTTCTTTAGTAACACCTATCACCACACCACAAGTGATGTCATCATATTCTGCAACTTGTATAAAAGTAGCATGATGACAGTCTTTCGCAAGAAATAGGGTAGCCAGTTGCTTTAGAACCTGCTTATCTGTAGCAGTAGTAAATACACTCAAATTCATATTGAAGACAAAGAGGTCGACAATGGCTGCAAAGTCTTCAGGCGTAGCACGACGATACTGTATTGTCATTAGTCACTCTCATTTATCATCAAAAGTACTGGCGTATGCTGATTGATCAAGCATTCATACGCCAGCATTTTGACATTCGTATTTCGCTAACAGACTTATCAAATAATGCTATTTTTATCTAATAATCCGTATTTACCACTTCATTTCACCTGTATTTACTTTACTGCCTATTTGTAAACTAGTATCCCCAGATAACGCGGGATAGGCTGCTTCCATGGTAGAAATTACTTTTTCTGACTGCTTGGAGTCTTGCTTTTTTGCCTCATCCAGTGCTTGCTCAAAGGTTTTTAGATAGCTGAGGGTGAAATCAACAGCATAGTCTTTTTTGAGTAGGTTGCCCGAATAGTGACCTGGTATCACAAGGTTTGGCTTTAATTGCTTCATTTGTTCCAATGATTGCATCCACTCGCTACGAGCTTCTTTAGTTTGGGTATCAGCAGTCCACACATGCATACCTGATGTTACCGACACACCGCCGAACACAGTTTTTGACTCTGGTACCCACATGTATGCTTGATGGGTTCCCATCTCTTTGATTTCGATTTTGTGACCTTCTAGGGTCAGTGTAGACTGATCAAGTGTTTGCGGTACTGTGATCTTGGTAGGCGCATGCTTGCCAAGGATTGGACCCCAATGCTTTAATTTTGCATCTTTAGTCGCCTCAATGTGTTCAATAATAGAAGGGCTAGACATAACCTTCACATTAGGGAAGGCTTTGACTAAAGGCTGAAGACCGAAATAGTAATCTGGATCGCCTGCCGTGATATAAATCATTTTTAGGTCTTTATTGCTTTTTTTGATCATATCAACCAATGCTTCACCATCTTTGACACTAAACTGTGTATCGAACAAGATAGCATCTTTCTCGCCACTTGCCAGCACAGAGGTCACTGGGAAAATAGCATTTTGATCAGGTTTATATGCTTGCAGTTGTAGATCGGCTGCGTTTGTTTGGGTTGCGAGCAGTAGTACACTGGCCGCCATAGAAGCTGTCATTAATTTTTTCATAATCTACCTGTATTTTCATTTGAGTAAATAGACCGCGTTAATGGCGGCATTCGTTGTTAGTAGCTATTCTATTCGATTGTATTTCGTTTAAATACGCTATAATTCGGTATTTACTGTTTCAGTTTTCGCGCAAATAAGGATGAAGAGATGGATAGGCTGACCGCGTTACAGGTGTTTGTTACGATCGTTGAACAAGGTAGCTTGAGCCGTGCCGCGGACATTCTAGACATGTCTAGAGCTAAAGTAACGCGCTATCTGACAGAGCTTGAGAGCTGGATGGATATGCGCTTATTACATCGCACAACTCGAAGTCTGAGCCTCACTGCACCTGGTGAGCAGACTCTTGAGGTGGCGTACCAGTTGCTTGGATTGACTGACTCGTTGGATCAGATACGCAATCAAAATACTTTGGAGCTAAAAGGTCAGCTGCGAATCACTGCCAGCTTTTCGCTGATTGATAGCCTTTTGATGGATGTGGTTGGTCGCTTTGTTTCTCACTGGCCCCGAACAGCAATTGATATTCTTACCACTGATGATTCGGTCAATTTAGTTGATGCCCGTATTGACTTGGCGATTCGTATCACCAATGACTTGGAGCCAAATGTCGTTGCCAGACGTATCGGTGAGTGCCACTCTATCGTATGCGCTGCACCTGAATATTTACAAAGGCGTGGCAGACCTACAGATGTACAGTCGCTTGTACATCACAACTGTCTATCGTTTGCGTATTTTGGACGGTCGGCATGGGTGTTTGATGGGCCAAATGGTCCAGAGTCTGTTCCTATCTCTGGCAATATCAGCGCCAATATCTCTGAAGTTTTGCTCTCTGCCACGTTGCGTGGACATGGGATCAGTTTACAGCCATCTGGCGCAGTCAAATCTTTGATTGCATCTGGACAACTTATTGAGTTATTACCTGAATGGAAACCCAAAACTTTGGGTGTTTATGTGGTTTATGCCAATCGAAAGCAGGTGACACCACTACAAAGAAAGTTTATTGATTTTCTTGCCGAAGAAATAAAGCGTTCGCCTTATTGGTAGCAAGTAATAGATAGATCGGAATATTTGTTTATACTATTTTAAAAATAATAAAGTAGATCAATAAGAAATTTTATTAAAAAACGTCAGAAATCTATAGCAGAAACTCAAACGGTCAATAGCAACGTTAAAATGATGCTTATTGACCATTTGATAATGTTTAGACTTCGCTATATCCCATATAGGATGGCCAAGCCTGCTTATAGGGTTGTTGTTCTTTTATACAGTTCTTATATCGTTGGGAGCTATCGCTATAAATATTTGAGGATAGTAATGTGCTTATTACTATGTTTGAATTTAGCAAAAGCACGCATTAAAGGATACAGTAAAATGCTCAGTGCAATCGCAATGAACCAAAGTGTACTGACGTCATTTACACCAAAATATTCTCCATGCGTCATACCGAACTGTTGAACGGCAAATACATACAGCAGTTTCAATACATAGAGATGTACGATATAAAAAAACATGGGTACAGAACCAATGACTACCAGTGGTTTTATCCATGATTTGGTTTCAATCTTTTGGAGCATTACTAATAAGACCAGTCCTATGCCTACATTCCACAATATAAAGAGTAACGATGGTGGATATTTGGTGAGATTCATAAAGCTCATGAAGGTTTCACTCAGAGTCGGCATCATCAGCCATGCTTGATCGCCGTATACATTGGCCAGTCGCAGTACCACAAATAACGCGATACTCACCATGCCAAATGTCAGTAACGTACGATTTCTCTTTTGCACAGACGTAGAGTCACCGAACACAGATGTACCGATACAATATCCCAGTATGATAACGCCAATCCAAGGCAGTACAGGATAAGAGGTTCTAAAACGAATCACCTCACCAAACTCAATCCAGCCGCGTTCATGAAGTATCAGCCACAGTTGATGCATAATAGGAACGTCGGCAAAGGAGACGGTATCTAATAAATTGTGCCCAAATATAATCACCAAGCTCAGTAGCCACAGCCACTTCTTAGGCAAACCAATAACCGCTGAGAGCGCAATCATACTGAAGCCAATCGCCCATATCACTTGGAGGTAAACCACATCAGGTGGAAATTGTGCTGTCCAAGCAAAATTAATGACAATCAGCTCCAAAAATACCAAAAAAATCCCGCGTTTGATTAAAAATTCGCGGGTCATTTGGATACTATTGTGCTTATGTTGGTACAAATATGCAGACAGTCCCGTCAGTAACACAAAGACAGGCGCACATAAATGGGCAATCATTCGGCTGAAAAATAGTGGTTCATCCGTTCCTGGTATCAGCATTGGATCAGGAACTTGATGGTGTAAGTAAAAGGTCTCTCGAACATGATCCACCATCATGATGAGCATCACAAGCCCTCGAAGTGCGTCGATCGCTTGTAACCGTTGAAACGGTGTCGGCATACAATAGCCTTTATATAATTAAAACGAAACATTATAACATATCAATTAATAGCGCTTACTCATTCAAGTGTGCATTTTCGTAGAGGTAATCATTCATTTAAATGTTCATGCTTGTCTCAACTTTTTATGCTGTGTCTGACCTAACGATAGCGTACCGCTATTAAAACGGCGCGAAATTATCAGGCTGACTGTGCGTAGCAGTCCAACGTTGATTGGCATCAATATGACTATTAAGCCCAACTCCTCGTGGTACTTGCATATTATCGCCATACAGCCAAAGCACCATATTGGTACGTTTGCCACTAGTTATTGGATGTGCGGCGTGCGGCACCGAGCCTCTATGAATAATCGCCATGCCAGGTTTAGAGATGGCACGTTTGGTTTGCCCTAAATGGCGATCGACAAAGTCGACTTCTGATCCAGTAAAGTCTTCGCCTGGCAGATTTAGATTAATATTCATAGTCACCGCTGAAGTATCAGTATGAAGTTGTAGCGATGTGTCGCCTGTCGGCTGGTATTGAATCGAGAATCCAAAGGTCTGAGTGTCATAGCCATAAACATTGGCAAATAATAACCGAGCGATAGGCCGCATATATTGATTCATGACTCTATGATAAAGCGCCTGAAAATTAGGGGTGGCCAGATAGCCTAGCGAGCGTGCATCTAGCATGGCCCCATTACTGTTCAATGCAATACCATAAGGAGGACGTATGGGAATGTTAGCGTCTGCAATTGCTTGCAAATAACGGCGCAACGTTGATAGTTGTGCTGGGTCAAAGAGTTGCCCCTGATATACGTCAGGTAGTATCTCTTGCCATAAATTTTTAACAGCCATCTCCGTAGAAGGAGCGCGCCATGCTTGCGTCACTGCATCACGTAGAGTTGGGTCAAATAATGAATCATCGAGTACAGGCAAGTCATGCTCAGTGGTTTCCCATTCTGCCCATGCTTGCTCTAGTAACTGGCTGTTTTGATGCCAGAAATGCTCTACCGATGGTGCACGTCTAAGCATGTCTGATTTTGAAGGTAGTGGTAAGTTGCGTGCTTGCTGTAGTGCGCTTTGTTTATTATCTCTATCATGGTGGCTATGGTGTTGAGTAACCTGTGTGCTCATAGGCCGTATTATAGTATCCATCGTGTATCTCCAAACGTGTGAGTAAGCCTTATAGGTGCATGCTACTATAATTAATAATTTTGATAATCAGTAGGTTTAGAGAAACAGTTTCAATAATTTTTATATAATGATGAGGCTAGCAGCAGCAAGCGATGGTTGTTGCTAAGTTAGACGCTAATTGAACGAAGGCATGACGATGAAAAATTTGCAGGATTTACGTATTTTTATTGAGACCGCTCGTTTAGGTAGCTTGTCTGCCTGCGCGCGCCACTTAGATTTGTCACCTGCAGTGGTGAGTGCAGCAATAAAACGGTTAGAGGCCGAAATCGAAACGGTATTGTTTATTCGCTCAACCCGCCGGCTACGTCTGACCAGTAAAGGTGAGCAGTATTTAAAGCATTGCCGAGATGCGGTGGCTATTTTAGACAATGCTTATGCAGGACTGCATGACAATGATGCTGAGCTGATGGGTACAATTCGGCTGTCAGCATCATCAGATTTGGGTCGAAACTTAATTTTGCCTTGGTTGGACGATTTTATAGACATTCACCCAAAAGTGACGGTGCAGCTACATATGTCAGACAGCTATGTGGACTTGTACGGTCAGCAGATTGATTTGGCACTACGTTACGGCGCGCCCAAAGATTCATCACTGGTCGCACTACCCATAGTGTTGAATAATCGCCCTATACTGTGTGCGTCAAAGGAGTATTTGAGCAAAATTGATAAGGGTATCGGTATCCCAAAAATGCCGGAAGATTTATCGCAGCATAATTGTTTACGTTTGGGTCATGATGAAAAGTATTTGAGCGAGTGGACTTTTGAAAAAGAGGGCAAGACTAAACGTGTGGAAGTGGATGGCAATCGCAGAAGTAAAGACGGTGACGTTGTACGCCGCTGGGCAGTGGCGGGTAAAGGCATCGCATTAAAGTCTCAGTTAGATATAGCCGGCGATTTAAAGGCGGGGAGACTGGTCGAGGTGGAGTTGGACGGCTGGCAAGTGGCCAACTATCCGCTGTATTTGATTTGCCCAGAACGGCGATTAATCGATCCATTGTTTAATGCGGTCAAAGAATACTTGATTGAACGGGTAGAGCAGGTATTAAGGTAAAACGAGAACTAATGATTACCCTGTTTACTCAGACGAGCAAAACAACAGTTCCTAGACAGTAATTGCTTGATTATTATGACTATTGCCATATTTTATCAAGCACCGTAAACCAGTTTTTTGACGTCACCTTTTCAATCAGTTGATTTGAGAAGTGACGTTGTTGCATTCGCTCAATCAACATATAGATTTGACTGATATCAGATAACTCATCAGGTAGTAGGCAACCATCGAAATCAGAGCCAAACCCAACGTGATCTTCCCCTAGATGGTCGATCAGATAATCAAGATGGTCGACAATCACATCGAGTGATGTTTGCGTATTACGTTGCCCATCTGCACGAAGAAACGCCACATCGAAATTCACTCCAACCAAACCATCGCTTTGTTTAATAGCAGCCAGCTGCTGATCAGTTAAGTTCCGTGCTTGCTGACATAGAGCATGCGAATTGGAGTGTGTCGCAACAATAGGCTGGCAGGCAATCTCTAGCGTATCCCAAAAAGCGCGTTCATTCATATGCGACACGTCGATCAGCATCTGCTTGTCATGACAGGCCAAAACAAGCGCTTTACCTTGAGTTGTGAGCCCAGTTCCCGTATCTGGAGAGTGTGGAAAAGACGCATTTAAGCCATCACCGAAGAGGCTCTTTCTATTCCATAGTGGGCCAATACTTCTAAGCCCTGCCTTATAAAACACATTCAGTAGGTCAGGCTGTATGGCTAAAAACTCAGCACCTTCCAAATGCAATACAATGCCCAGTTGCTTGTTCTGCTGACAGGCTTTGATTTGTTCTAACGAGGTGCAAATCTGAATCTGACCGTCAGATCTTGCCTCTAGTTGCTGGGCTAGTTTCAATTGTGTGCAGCAGATATCGACGATTTCTTGCGGAGTAAAATCTGAATGTGATGGGTTGGCTAATTTGTCAGGATGATTATTTTTCACATAAGCGAAGGGCGGTAAGAAAATGGAAAACAGTCCGCCCATCCAATTTGCTTCTTTGCAGCGTTGTAAATCCAAATGTCCCGGTAACGTGCCATAAATAAAGTCATGTACTGGATCGGCAGCTGAACTTAGCCAAAGGCGAGTCAAAAGATCATTATGTCCGTCAAATATGACAGGCTTAGTATTAGCATTCATATTTCACCTGTTACCATACGAGTAGGAATCAATTTGTCTTTATTCAGCTGTTTGTTACTCAGTGACTTAGAATTCTTTGGATTACGAAAGCGCAGTTCTTCAAAAGGTACAGGCGTCTCGCTGTTGATACGCGCCTCCTCAATTAGGTAGTGATAAGGCGATTTGCCACAGACAGGATCAGCATTTTTAGCATCCCCAGTCAGCATAAACGCTTGGCAACGGCAGCCGCCGTAATCGCGTTCTTTGTCTGGGCAGCTTTGGCAGATGTCAGGCATCCAGTCATCACCGCGAAACTGATTGAAGCTCGCAGACTCATACCATATATCTGACAGCGGTGTCTCTCGTACATTAGGAAACTGTATTGGCATTTGTCTCGCAGCATGGCAAGGCAGGGCTGTACCGTCTGGGGCCACTGTTAAGAAAATCTTGCCCCAGCCATCCATACAGGGCTTTGGACGTTCTTCATAATAATCAGGCACCACAAAAATAAGTTTGCATTTGATACTACGTTCTTCAATCTGCTTGCGGTATTCATTGGTAATGCGTTCAGCTCGGACCACTTGCGCTTTGGTTGGTAGCAAACCCTCTATATTCTCAAATGCCCAACCGTAAAACTGACAAATAGCCAGCTCGACCGTGTCGGCTTCCAGCTCTAAGCAGAGGTCAATAATCTGGTCAATCTGATCGATGTTTTGCCGATGAATGACAAAGTTAAGTACCATCGGATAGTCGTATTGCTTAACCAGACGTGACATCTCATACTTTTGCTCAAAGGCATGTTTTGAACCTGCCAAGGCATTGTTGACCGTTGGATCACTGGCTTGAAAGCTAATTTGAATATGCTGAAGACCTGCTTCTTTTAAACGCGCAATCCGAGCTTCGGTCAATCCCATACCCGACGTGATCAAGTTAGTATAAAAGCCTTGGTTATGCGCATAAGCGACCAGCTCTTCTAGGTCTTGACGAACCAGTGGTTCACCGCCAGAAAAGCCAAGCTGTACCGCGCCCATTTGCCGCGCCTGATCAAACACATCAAACCATTCCTCTGTCGTTAGCTCTTCTTTATACTGAGCATAGTCAATAGGGTTTGAGCAATAGGGGCATTGTAAGGGGCAGCGATAGGTCAGCTCAGCAAGCAGCCATAGCGGTAGTCCGACTGGCGTATTCATACTAAATCAATCCAATGTTCACGCTGGGCGACCAGCATATATTCAATGATGTCTTGCTCGATTTCGGGGATATCCCCAAACATAGCTTGTACCTTTTGGATAATATCAGCAATGGACGCTTTACCATCAATATGTTGCCCAATGATGCTGGCACTGTCATTGAGCTTAATCATACCCTCAGGATAGAGTAAGACATAGGCGTTTTGCGCAGGCTCAAACTGAAAACGATAACCGTGACGCCATACCGGTACGATGGATTGATCCAGCTCAGGTAAACTAGCAGGTATACTCATTTAAACAATCCTTTATGCCAGACATTGTCAGTGGTAACGCTTTGATAAGGGGCTTGATTATGCACATAGGCCAAGCTCAAGGAATCCAAGATCGTCCATAAGATATCGAGCTTAAATTGTAAGATTTCTAACATACGCTCTTGTTGCTCAGCCGTTTTGAACGAGTCAAGCGTGATGGTCAAACCATGCTCAACATCGCGGCGCGCTTGGCTCAAGCGTGAGCGGAAATAGGTATAGCCTTGCTCTTTTATCCAAGGGTAATGCTTGGGCCACGACTCTAAACGTGACTGGTGAATTTGCGGGGCAAACAGCTCGGTCAGTGAGCTACTGGCGGCTTCTCGCCATGAGGTACGACGCGCAAAGTTCACATAAGCATCGACGGCAAAACGCACACCCGGTAGCACTAGCTCTTCAGAAATCACCTGCTCACGCGTCAAACCAACTGCCTCTGCCAGACCTAACCATGCTTCACGACCGCCGCCGTCAGGATATACGCCATCTTGGTCAATCATGCGCTGAATCCATTCTTGACGCACGCGCTGATCAGGACAGTTTGCCATAATGGCCGCGTCTTTCAATGGAATGTTGATCTGATAATAAAAACGGTTGGCAACCCATGCTTGAATCTGCTGCTGTGTCGCTTTGCCTTCATGCATCATGATATGAAAGGGATGATAAATATGATAATACTGACCCTTAGCCATAATCGCTTGTTCAAACGCTTCTGGGCTTAACGCTGTGTTTTCTTCTTGCATTGTGTTTTCACCTTACGATTGCTATCTTTACCTTACCGTTTGTCTTAAAGCTCAATTTGCATACCATCAAATGCCACTTCAACACCATGTTGTTTTAATGTCGCAGCCTGTTCAGACTGTTCATTCAATATCGGATTGGTATTATTGATATGAATCAATACCTTACGAGCGTTATCGAGCTGGTCTAGATAATGCAATGAGCCATCTTCACCACTGATATGCAAATGTCCCATGTCTTGACCAGTTTTTGTACCAACACCGCACTCTTGCATTTCATTGTCCGTCCATAGCGTACCGTCAATCATTACGCAATCAGAGCTTTTCATGATTTGCATTACTTGATCGTCCATCTTACCTAGACCTGGCGCATAAAAGAGTTGTTTTTGTGTTTTTAAGTCTTTTACAATCAGCGCAATATTGTCGCCATCATGCGGGTCATTACGGTGCGGAGAATAGGGCGGTGCAGAGCTTCTAATCACTAAAGGCGTCAATTCTAAATTGTCAAACCCTTCAATCTTAAAGGTCTTCTTTGGATCAATTTGATGATGTTGCAAGCCGCCATTCCAGTGCTTCAACATATTAAAGAGAGGAAATCCTGTCGTTAGATCTTGATAGACCATCTCAGTACACCAAACAGGAATCGGACAACCTTCACGAAGGGTCAATAGCCCAGTCGTATGGTCAAGCTGACTGTCCATTAAGACCACATTTGTGATACCTGTATCTCTTAGTTGACGTGCAGGCTGTGCTGCCTTGAACTCAAATAATTGTTGGCGGATATCAGGTGACGCGTTGAATAAGATCCAATCCACACCATTTTCTGATATGGCTATAGAAGATTGGGTACGGGTTTTTGCCTGAATCGTGCCTTGACGGACACCGTGGCAATTATCGCAGTTACAGTTCCACTGCGGAAAACCGCCACCCGCTGCTGAGCCTAAAACGTGAATATGCATAGATCAATATTTCCAAATTGCTAAAAAAGTAAAAGCCCTAATCATCTAGGGCTTTTAATGTATTCAGGTTTATGAGTTTTTAGCGTGCTTCAAAATACATAGTGATTTCGAAACCGATACGGATGTCTTGAAAAGCTGGTTTAGTCCACTGCATGAGGTTACTCCGAAACGATCTTACACATAATAGGTAAGATTAATAAAGTGAGTTTTCAATGGTAGTATAAGCCAACCCTTGCTGTCAATTTGTTAGATGTTAGTAAAGCGTTAACGAACATCGATCAAGCAGTCTTCTATAGCACAGATGAAAGCCTATTTATCATGTTAAAAAGACAGTATATCGAGCATAAGATTAAAAATATCTTTGAATAGTTTGAGTATAAATTATAACTATAAAAAATCTGCTCGAAGTGAGGTAAGCGTATTTCGAGAACTTATGGGTTATACAGATATATTGCAAAAACCGAATTTATCTATAAAGTAATAGTTTAACTTGATAGATATTGGAGCCTGAAGATGATTGCTGAATTACAAGGCAGTGAATTAACCAAAGCCATCTTGGGAAATGTCAGCAACTATGTATGGTGTGCTGTCAGCAACGTTAGCGATGATTATGCTATAGCAACCATAGATAATGGTTACTATGAATTATTGGTCCCTATTGTAGCCTTTAATAACGATCAGTTCGTTTGTGATAAAGGTGAGCTATGGGAATATGCTGTCTCAGTAAAGAGAGTGGCACTTACTCATGATGATGTGGGGCTGGGAGTTTCCTAAAAACTGTGTAACTGCTTATAATCCACTAACAGGAGAATAAGCAATGACTACTCAATCTGACATTAAAAAACTGGCCGAGCAAATGGCTGGTAGCATGAACAGCTTCGATGACATCAAAGACTTTCAGAGGCAGCTCATGCAATCTTTTATCGATACTGCCTTAGAGGCTGAGATGGAAGACCATCTCGGCTACCCCAAGCATGAGAAAGCAGATAAACCAAACAAGCGCAACGGACACACTAAAAAGACCGTCCGCAGTGATACAGGCGATCTTGAAATCTCTACCCCAAGAGACCGTGATAGCAGCTTTGAGCCTGTACTCGTTAGTAAGCATCAAACCCGTATCTCAGGTCTCGATGATAAAATCATCTTCCTTTACGCCAAGGGTCAAACCACCACTGAGATCGTAGAGAGCATTAAAGAGCTCTACGATGTCGACATCTCAAGCTCTCTTGTCTCAAGAGTCACTGACAATATATTAGAGGACATCACCGCTTGGCAGAACCGGCCGCTGAGCAGTGTTTATCCTATCGTCTATTTGGACTGCATCGTCGTGAAGATACGTCAAGACAAGCAGATCATCAACAAAGCCATTTACTTAGCCCTAGGCATCAATCTTAGCGGTAAGAAAGAGCTGCTTGGTATGTGGCTCTCAGAGAATGAAGGCGCTAAGTTCTGGCTGGGTGTTCTTACCGAGCTTCAAAACCGTGGCGTACAAGATATCCTCATTGCTTGTGTTGACGGTCTAAAGGGTTTCCCTGATGCCATCAACACCGTCTATCCAAAGGCACAGGTTCAGCTGTGTATCGTACACATGGTGCGCTATTCAATGAAGTTTGTGCCGTGGACGGATAAAAAGGCCGTAGCGGCTGATTTAAAGGCCATTTACGGCGCTGATACCCTTGAGATGGCAGAGGCCAATCTTGAGCACTTTGATGAGACTTGGGGCAAAGATTACCCGCACGTGGTCAAGTCTTGGCGCAATAACTGGGAGGGCTTAACGGTGTTCTTTGAGTATCCGAAAGACATCAGAAAAGTGATTTATACCACCAATGCGATAGAGTCGCTAAACAGTGTGATTCGGACGGCAGTGAATAAGCGTAAGGTGTTCCCATCTGATCAGGCAGCATTCAAAGTGGTGTACTTAGCCACCCAGCAGGCGTCTAAAAAGTGGTCGATGCCAATCCGTAACTGGACGTCTGCTTTGAATCGCTTTATGATTATGTTTGATGACCGTATAAGCAGGCATTTAATCTAAATGGCAGTTACACAGAATCTGGGATGGTCTCGCTTGATATTTTTATCGGTTCAATTATCCAATATACCATTATGCCGATTTTAGCGATTAGCGTGGCTAGATTGTTTGATTTATCACCTGGGTTGACACTGGGTCTAGTATTGGTTGGTACTTGTCCTGGTGGTGTGTCTTCAAACATTATGAGCTACCTTGCCAAAGGTGATGTGGCGTTTTCGGTAGGTATGACCACCGTATCGACCATCATTGCACCGTTAGTGACGCCACTTTGGCTCAATTATTTGGTTGGTCAATCTGTAGAGATGGATGGCTGGGGTATGTTCCGCTTTATGCTATTAGTGACATTGTTGCCAGTCGCTATCGGCTCTATGTTAAACATACTATTCCAAAACAAACACTGGTTTAATGATGTACGTGCGGTGATGCCAGGCGTGGCTGTATTAGCTTTTGCCGCTATCGTCGGTGGCGTTGCCGCTGTATTTGGCGATCAGTTCTTGCAGTCAGGGCTAGTCGTTATCTTGGCCATTGCGGTACACAATATCGTCGGCTATATATTGGGCTACTACTCAGGGGCCTTATTTGGTATGAGCAAACCCAAAAAACGCACCATATCTATCGAGGTTGGCGTACAAAATGCAGGTCTGGCCACTGGCTTAAGCACGAAATTTTTCCCTGGCAATGCAGAGTCCGCCATCGCTGCCGCCGTCGCTTGTATTTGGCACTCTGTTTCTGGCTCTGTATTGGCCAATATCTTTGCTTGGTGGGATAAACGTCAAGAAGCGAAAAATCCTACCGTCATCGAGACTGAAGAGACCATGGAGCTTGGCAAACCAATTAGAAATCATTAGTACTAATAAAGGTAGTACTGAACTAGGTGATATTGAACCAGTTAGTAAAGTTAAAAAGCTATGCTAGATCATTGTTTCTAGCATAGTGTTCTCTAATAATGTACCTCTTAACATAGAGACTTTTAACATAGTGTTTTTTAATATAGCGCTCTCCAGCATAGTATTTTTAGCATAGCACTATCGACAATTTGCATGAACTGCTAGCCTCTCTTCTAGGTTCTCACCTAACGCAGTCTATCGTAACTCATTTCCAAAACGTTTACGCACCTGACGCAAGTATAAAGCTGGCGCAATACGCCACAGTAAACTGCCAAAGCGCGAGAGAGGGTCCGGCAATATCCAACGTTTGCGCCGCTGCAAACCTTGATCGATCCGTTCGGCCATCCACTCAGCACTACGCATATTACCGATCATTGAGCGTGGATGCTTTGCGATACTGCCATCACGGCCGAGCGCGTGGTTCTCGATAGGTGTATCAAGAAAGCTAGGATAGACCATAAGGATATGTATACCCTCAGACTCTAGCTCCAAGCGCAATACTTCAAAGAACTGTGTCAGCGCCCCTTTTGCCGCACAGTATGCAGCCCGTCCAGGAACGGGCATCCAGCCAGCCATTGAGCCGATACAGATAATTTGGCCTTTAGATTCTCTTAGCATCGGTAACGCAGCCATGGTCAGCTCCACTGCTCCTTGCCAATCTACCGCCATAACTTTGCGGAACACCGCAGGATCAGTCTGATGTGCTGGTGATCGATGGGTAATCCCAGCATTATTCACCAATAGATCAAGACGGCCAAAGCGCTCGCTAACTTGCTCAATAAGGGCAGCAATATCATCAATTTGAGTGATATCAGTGACGACTGTCATGACTCTAGCAGAGTCCTCTAACTCACGAGCGCGGGCGATCAGCGCTTGCTCATCTATATCAGCGAGTACTAAGTGATGCCCAGCGGCATACCAGTACCGTGCCATCGCCCAACCAAGTCCTGATGCAGCACCAGTGATTAAAGTAACAGTTATTGATGATATTGATGGCATCGATGATTATCTCCCTATCAAGGTTTACGCAATCCATTACATTCGATGAAGTACTCGAAGGTTTCGGCAGACGTTTTTGCCAAAGAGTAACCAAACTCTTCTTTGAGTCGCCTGTTACTCAGTACTGGGCGATAACGCAAAAAATTAACCTGCTCTGGTCCCGTTGGCTTACCACCCCATTTTGCCACTTGTAAACCAGCTTTAACCAAACCCATTGGCAGGGTCAATAGCGGTTTATTAAGTCGGTTTGCGATATCCCTCATCGTCAGTGCGCCATCGCCTGCCATGTTATAGATACCAGATTTATCCTCGCGAATCCCCATTTCCATAGCGCCGATCACGTCTTGATCCCAAATAAACACAAAAGGCGACTCACTACCTTTGAGCGCAAGCACGCGCGGTGCCATAAACAGACTGGTAATTTGATTGCGCGTATCAGCGCCTAGTACGGTGCCAGGTCGAAAAATCAGCTGCTGTAATTGTGGATGCTGCTCGTGGAATGCTGCAAGCATTTCCTCGACTTGTCTTTTGTGATCCGAGTAGGCAAACTCAGGATTACCGCGTAGTGCATCTTGCTCATCAATCCATTCAGGATTGTCAGCATGATAGCCGTAGGCAGCACCCGAACTGGTGAGCGTTATATGTGCGACACCTGCTTTGATGCAGCAATCAATTACGTTGCGCGTGCCATTGACATCGATATCATAGTCACGAGCACGATCTTTTGACGCTTGCAAGATAGAGGCGAGATGCACGACATGAGTGATGCCCTCTTCTTTTAGTAACGTTGCCAAACACTCATCACGCACATCTAATACGTGGATTGGAAAGTCTAGGTCATCACGCTTGCGAATATCTGTACCGATGACATGGTAATGAGCAGCCAGACGATTGCCCAACTGATGGCCGATGTAACCTGCGGCACCAGTGATTAATATACGCTTGTTCACTATGCTTTTATTCGTTACGCTTTTATTCATAGGGTATCCGTGCCCAAATTTGTGAAAGTGTCAGTCCTGACACCAAATGCCATACGCCCCAGAATGCCGTGATCAGCATCATGCCGCCTGCCTCTGGGAAAAAAGTAAATAAAATAACCAGTCCTAGCCCTGAGTTTTGTATTCCTACTTCTAAAGTCACCGCGCGCCGATCCGCGACTGGCAACTTGAGCACTAGCCCCATGCCATAACCTAACGAAAGCGCCAATAAATTATGGCCAACAACCAACCAAAAGAAGCTATGAAAACGCTCTAAAAATAGCGCGAAATTGCTAGAAAAAGCGATCGCCACAAAAGCTATTAGCACCTTATCAAGCAACAGCCGTACTTTACCAAACCTAGTATATTTAAAATTGACTCAGTAATTCATTGTAATAGAAATGATTATCATTATAATAACGATTTAAATTACATGCTGGAAATATTCATGCAACTGTCTCGCTTATCTGCTGCTTTGTTTCGTCTTAATTCTCTGAATGTGTCTGGCGCTTCTCTACGATTAGCGTCCATACCTTCACGCCTAGTATCGACGAAATCACTACCTCTAAAATCACTATGTTCAGTCATCATCCTAACCACAAGTCACTCGGCATGGGCGCTAGTAGATGATGCAGATACTCAAACCACCCCTAATGTGGTACTTGATACTATCGTCGTCACCAGTAGTGCTGATGCGTCAGCAGATGGGTTACCTAGCGCATATGAAGGTGGTCAGGTGGCAATAGGCAGCCGCGTCGGACTCTTGGGCAACCAAGACATCATGGACACGCCGTTCTCTACCACCTCATATACCAATGAATATATCGCCAATCAGCAAGCGCAAAGTGTGGGTGACCTACTCAAAAAAGATCCTACTGTACGTGTGGCAAGAGGTTTTGGTAACTTTCAAGAGGCCTACTTCATGCGTGGCTTTATCACCACATCAGATGACACCATGTACAATGGTCTATACGGCATCTTACCTAGACAGTACATTGCAACTGAGTTGTTCGAGCGCGTCGAGGTTCAGCGCGGTGCCTCAGCGACGTTAAATGGCGCAGCACCGAGTGGTGGTAACGCAGGCGGTACGATTAACCTGTTACCCAAACGAGCGGATAATGAGCCACTACGTCAGCTAACGGTTGGCTATGGTCAAGGTGACCAAGGTAAGGTCGCAGTAGATGTCAGTGATCGCTTTGGTAGCGATGATGCTATTGGCGTTCGCTTTAATGCTGCTTATCAAGATGGTGACAGCGCTATCGATGATGAGTCATCGACCTTGGGTTTGGCTGCCCTTGGTTTGGACTATAGAGGAGATCAGTATCGCCTATCAGCAGATTTAGGTTGGCAAGACAATAAGCTGTCAGAGACTCGTCCTAGTGTCAATCTTGGTGGGGTTTCTAGTGTACCAAATGCTCCAGACGGCTCAAAAAATTGGGCGCAGCCTTGGACCTACTCAGATGAAAAGGATGTCTTTGGTACGATTCGAGGAGAATATGACTTTAATGACAATATTACCGCTTATGGTGCTTACGGTGTGCGAAGTGGCGAGGAAGAAAACTCACTAGCCACGTTAACTGTCAACAACGTTGATGGTGCGGGTACAGTTTATCGCTTTGACAATACTCGAGAAGATAAAGTACAAAGCGCCGAGCTTGGTCTGCGTGGTAAATTACAAACCGGTGAAGTGGCTCATAGCTTAGTGTTTGCCGCAAACCTCTATGATCAAGAAGAAAAAGGCGCATTCGCATATGATTTTGGCAATCAGCTAGCGACCAATTTTTATCGCCCTACCGACTACACGGAAGTCCCTTTTACAAGCACAGCAATCTTCGGTGGAAATTTAGACGACCCCAAATTAACCAATGAAAAGCAACTCCAAAGCTTTGCGCTAGCAGACACCATATCGATGTTCGATGACAAACTGAAAACCACCTTGGGTGTGCGTCATCAAAATATAAAAACCACCAGCTATGATGCCAACACGCAGGCAGAAACGGCTCATTACGATAAGAGTGAGTGGACCCCAAGTATCGGTATTGTTTATCAGCCAACGATGGACTGGTCTGTATATGGTAATTATATCGAAAGTCTAGCACCAGGAAAAAGAGCGCCTCTAACTAACGATAATGACGCTGTCACTAATGGTGGTCAAAATCTAGATCCGTACGTGAGTGAGCAAACTGAACTGGGTGTGAAATACGACAATGGTATGATTGGCAGTAGTCTCGCTGTCTTCCGAACTGATGAACCGCGTGCTTATATCAACAACTCAAATACGTTTACTGCTGCTGGAGAAAATCGTCATCAAGGTGTGGAGTTGACTGTCTTTGGTAGCCCAAGTGAAAACATGCGCCTCAATGCTGGTGTTACTTACTTAAGTGCTAAGCAAAAAGACACTGGTGATAGTGCATTAGATGGTAATCGAGTGATTGGTGTGCCTACCTTACAGAGCAATGTCAACCTAGAGTATGATTTAGCCGCCGTTGAAGGACTGACATTGACGGGTGATATTATCCACACAGGCTCTCGTTATTCGGATAATGCCAATACCTTAAAGGTTGATGGTTATACTACCTTAGACCTTGGTGCACGCTATCGCACTATGTTGGCAGGACAAGACGTTACTCTAAAAGGCATGGTAACCAATGTCACAGGTGAAGACTACTGGCAGTCAGTAGGCGGTTATTCAGATGCAGGCTATCTAAATGCAGGTGAACCAACGGCCTTAAAAGTATCGGCAACGTTCGATTTTTAAGATTTATTAGTAGGCTTTCTTAGGTTTTATAAAAGGGATTAGGCGCGACCTACTCCCTTTTCTGCTATCAAAAATTTATTCTATTACTGAGTTACTATGTCCTCTCATACCACAGCGTCCTCTCGCATGACTGCTTCTTTATACCATATGATTTGGGCGAATTATCGTCTGCCTTTTCTCAAAGTCATTTTGCTAAATTTGGTCAATGCCGCTGTCAGCGTGGGTATTATTGCCTATATCAATCATACCTTTATCAGTCAGCCAGTATTCGATACCTTATCTTGGTTAAGTTTGGCGCAGTTTTCACTGCTGGTGTTGTTACTGCTAGTAACGACATTTTTGTCGCAATATGCATTGACGCGATTGGGACATCGATTCGTCTATGAGCTTAGAACAAAACTGGTCAAACAAATCATCGATACTACCGTTCCTCAGATAGACCATCTGGGTAGCGCACGCTTACTTGCCAGCTTATCTTCAGATATTCAATCGATTACTGTTGCTTTTGTTCGTATGCCAGAGCTGGTACAAGGTATTATTTTGTCTGTTGGCGTTGGGCTATATCTGGGCTGGTTGTCGTTGCCATTATTGTTCATTGTCATGTTTTGGATTGTGATGACGATTTGGATAAGTACCATATTGGTCAAGCATGTCTATACCCATTTGACCGAATTAAGAGAGATTAATGATGCGTTATATCAGGATTATCAATCGATAATAGAAGGTCGTAAAGAGCTTGCTCTTAATCAACATCGAGCAGAAAAACTGTATACAGATGATTTTTTGGCTCATGCCAAATCGTACGAGAAGACCGTGACCAAGTCTGATACTTTTCATTTATCAGCGGTGAACTGGTCCAATATTATGATGTTCGCATCGATTGGTATCGTGTTTGCAGTGGCCAATTATCTCGATATTCCGATGGGGGTTGCCACTACTTTTTCTTTGACGATTTTGTTTATGCAGTCGCCGCTCCTACATGCGGTTGGCGCTTACCCAACATTGCAGACCGCTCAAGTTGCGCTAGAAAAGATACAGTCTTTAGAATTGGCCGAGCATCAGCCGAGCTTTGCGACAAATACTGTTGCACAGGACTGGAAATCTATAACTTTGAATAATATCAATTATCGCTATGTAGGCAGTAGTCATAATAGTAATGCACCAGACACAGCAGTTAATGATAATACTCAAAATAGCGATAACAGTGATAGCAATCAAAACCCTACCAATAATATCTTAAAGTCCGTCAATTTAACCTTGCAACGAGGCGATGTGGTTTTCTTGATCGGTGCGAATGGTAGCGGTAAATCTACCCTTGCCAAAATCATTACTGGTATCTTTACTCCTACTACAGGAACGGTACAAGTCGATGGACAAAGCGTTAATTCAGAGAACAACGCCGATTTTAGACAGCTATTTTCCGCGATTTTTAGCGACCAACATCTATTTAAGCAACTGATTGGATATGAGGGCAATGAGCCTGATGCTGACCTAGTGTCTGACTGGCTGCATAAGCTCAATCTACAAGAAAAAGTAAGTGTGTCTGACCATAAACTCTCTACAGATAAGCTGTCGCAAGGTCAGAGAAAACGCTTGGCCATGCTAATCGCCGTCGCCGAACAAAAAGACATATTACTGCTCGATGAGTGGGCAGCCGACCAAGACCCTGCCTTTCGCCGCGTGTTTTACCAAACGCTCATCCCTGAGCTAAAAGCCATGGGTAAGACATTGTTTATTATTAGTCATGATGACGGTTATTTTGAGCATGCTGATCGATTATTACTGATGAAAGAAGGCCGTCTCATTGAGTTAAATGCCGAAGAGCGACAGCGTGCTAGCAAAGATGCCATTGCTATGCTTAAGTAAGCAATGCTTTAACTACTAGCATGGACCGAGCTATTTCAATCCCATAAAACGTTTGATCAACTTTAAGCTAAATGGCAGTTAATCTAAGCATTTTTTAAGCAAAAAAAGGAGCGCCTTACTATAAGGCGCTCTTTTACTATATAAGGAACAGCTGTATTCTGCTATGCGCTTATTTTAACCATTTCTGCAAAAACCCAACACGAGAAATCACTAAAAAGTCCAATAACGCAATAATCACAATCGCAATAATGGCAGTTGGGAATATGATAGCCACTGCCAATAAAGGAATAGCGAGCGGCCACCAAACGGTAAAACGCTGCCCACGCGCTGGCGGGTTGAGGCCGCGATACTCACTAGCATGACGCGGGCGACGCTGCCACCACATGACATAGCCACTCACACACATGGCAATCACCGATAGACAAAACAGCACATTGGCCAGTAAGCTCCACCAGCCGAGCGTGCCCATATGCAGTGCGAGACCTGCCGCCATAAACTTACCAAACGCATTATAGTCATCAAAATGAATATCAGCTAAGACATTGCCCGAATAACGGTCGATATGTACTGTACGATCTGCTGTCGGACTTTTCATATCATAGCTCATTGAATCTTGGCTAATGGTCCAGACGCCTGTACTACCTTGTGGTAGGTTCAATTGATAACGCCCTTCAAAGCCGATTTCACGAGCGTAGCGATCCACTGTATCAATCATAATGGGTATATTGGCGGCGATACCATCTTTACCCATGGTCGTGCCTGACACAGGCATTGGCGTCAGCTCAAGTACCCAAGGAACTTCTTTGGTGTCGCCAGAGTTTAGGGCACTGCCATGCGTGGGTGCTTCAGTATGCGCTTCAGACGCTGCCGCACCATGTACATGCGGCGCTGGTGTAGACTCTTGCATAGCAGCATGTTGACTGTGGTCAATCGATACAGGAACAGGTGCAACGCCCCACTTACCCGCAGGAAACTGGCTCCATGCTTGCACCACTCTTTCGCCCCATACACCTGCCCATGCCATACCTGATATACAGAAAAACAGTAGCAGCACAGATATCCAACTACCCAATGTCGCATGAATCGTACGGATAAAAGAGCGCTTTTTCTTATTGGTTACCCTTTCACTAGGTATCAACATCGCTTTGACTGATTTACGTTTTTGCCACCACAGATACCAACCAGACAAAATCATTAAAATGGTTAATGATGCCGCCGTTTCTAACAAATAATCACCGACTTTGCCAATCAGCAAATCACTGTGAATATCATTGAACGTACTATAAAGACCACTACTGGTAGGCACACTTTGGACGATATCGGCTGTATAGGGGTTGACTGCCACCATATTGTTTTGGTCGTCTGATTTTATCTGAAATAAAGCCACCGTATCGGTATCACGAGGGGCGATATATTTAACCAGTGTGCTATCAGACAAGGTGCTCAGCGCGTTCTTTGCTTGAGTAGAGACAGGTGCTTGAACCGTAGACTCTGGCACGATAACCGTTAAGCGGTCGTTATCACGTCCTACTGTGTTGGACATAAACAGCATACCGAGCGCCGTTATCGCTAAGACAATTAAAAAGGGAGCAACAAAAATGCCTGCATAAAAATGCCAACGCCACACTGTGAAATAGCGTTGGTTATTGGTGGATTGGTTGGAGGGTGTGTCCATAAATGTGACCTTAAACAATCTTTGGTTGCTCAATAAACAACGTAAACCTATCGATAATAGTGATGTATCTGCTTGCAAGGCCAATCTTAAAAAGTCTCGCAAAGAACTAGGATGACGCCGTATGATGACTGCAATACAGCGATGTAAAAATCCTACTGTAAATAATTGTATTCAGAATGCTGCTGCATAATACGAGAAAAATCTGACAAAAACCATCGTTTAAAATACATCGCTCCAAATAGTAAATCTGCATGGCTCTATTCGCAATACTCTGTCTTTAGCCCCTTATTAACAGTGCAAATACTTCTCAAAACTGTCTCGTTGTAATTTTTAATGATAATAATTATCATTAGTGTTATTATTAGCATCCTTATAAATTTGCTTTAACTGTTACAAATAATATTTAATCATTTTAGTCCAAGAGGAAATCTGATGCGGTCTCATCTAACCACTAACGTCATTCGCAAAAAATATCTCACCACAGCAGTACAAATTGGCCTGATCATGGGTATGAGTCACGCCGCTTACGCTGTAGAGACGACAAACAATACTGAAAACGATGAGGCTGCTACACCATCAGCTACCTTAGATGCTATTACCGTCTACTCAGATGGCTATCGTAGTACTGGCACCAAAACTGCATTGGATCCAAACGATGCGCCAATGAGTTATACCAGAATTGATCAAGACCTGTTGCAAAAGCGTCAGGCTGATAGTGTCAATGCTGCATTACGTTATGAGCCAGGCGTAAGCTCTGAGAGCCGCGGTACGGTATCTGTTTTTGATGAGTACAATATCCGCGGATTTAAAACCTACTCAAACTTTTATGACGGACTAAGACTGCCCTACGATGGCGCTTGGAACCTAATGCCACAAGTCGATGTCTATGCGACTGAAGCGGTCGAGGTGGTGAAAGGTCCTGCATCTTCCCTCTATGGCTATGCAGCACCCGGCGGTATGGTGAACCAAATCGCCAAAGCCCCTAAAAGCACTCAAGAGAACGAAGTGCAGCTTCGACTCGGCCATCAGAACCTAAAAGAAGTGGCCGTCGATAGTACAGGGCCTATCACGGACACCTTGGATTATCGATTTGTTGCGCTAAAACGCCAAAAAGACGGTCAAATGCAAACCACAGAAGAAGAGCGATTGCTGATTAATCCATCGCTTGAATGGCAGGCAACTGATGATGTCTCGGTACTTGCCAATCTGTTTTATCAAGATGATCCAGAGATGGTACCATCTACCCCCTTACCTGCTGTCGGCACTGTCTACAAGGCAAGCTATGGCAAGCTCGGCAGTGATGCCTATGCAGGCGATGAATGGAATAAATTTAGTAAAGAAGTATTTATGCCAAGTGTTACTGTGAACTGGGATATCAATGACCAGTTGACTTTTAAACATATCACGCGCTATACCGATGCCGAGGCGCAACAACGCAATATGTATAATAGAGGGTTTGTAGAGGGCAGTGACACGATTCTCAATCGCGTGGCATATACCACGGATGAGAGCATGAATAATTGGACCACAGATAACCAACTGGCCTATACATTCGATACTGCCAATACCTCGCACAATCTACTGTTCGGTGCTGAGTATCAAGAGACAGACAGCAGCGCGATTTACTATGATGCTGGTGCAAATGGCTCGCCAAATCTTGACTTGTCTAATCCAGACTACTCACAAGTAAATACGGCTACGCTACCGCTAGATACCTATCGTCAGACGCAAGATATCGAACAAAACCAGCTTGGATTCTATGTGCAAGACGAGATGAGGTGGCAAGATTTGACCGTTGTAGCCGGACTACGTCACGACAACTTCGAGAGTACGACCGAGCAAACTGACGCCTCTCAAGGTGCAGTTTATAATAATGAGACGTTTGGTAATGATGCATCAAAGACTAGCGGCCGTTTTGCTGCGATTTATGATTTTGACAATGGTTTATCACCATTTGTCAGCTATTCAGAGTCATTCCAGCCCGTTGTTGGTAGCAACTTTATTACTAATGAACCTTTTGAACCAAGCACTGCTGATCAGCTAGAAGCAGGCCTCAAATATCTGTCTCCAGACCATGCCACTCAAGGAACGCTTGCCGTATTCGATATCACACAGAAAAATGTCGTAGTAACCAATCCTGCTGATTATCGACAGAAAGTTCAAACTGGTGAAATTCAATCAAAAGGCTTTGAGGTATCAGGCAGTCGTATGCTTAATGACTGGGTAGATCTCGCGGCAAGCTACAGCTACACCGATGCTGAGATCACAGAAGATGAGTTCAACCCTGATGTGGTCGGCAACACTCCTGCCCAAACTGCTAAACACAAAGCCACGCTATGGGCAGACTACTATGCTACGGACAAGCTCACTCTTAATGCTGGCATTCGTTACGAAGACGGTATGCAGATTGACAAGCAAAACACAGATGAGCTACCAAGCGTGACCTTGGTCGATATTGGTGGCAGTTATCAAATCAATCCTATGCTGGCGGTAGGAGCTAGTATCAACAATCTGTTTGATAAGACCTATGTTGGTGCGTGTTACGACATCGATAACTGCTGGATGGGACCTGAACGTCAAATGTCAGTCAGTCTAAAAGCCAATTTTTAATCAAATTTACAAGCAGCGGGTTGGTTCTATTAGTAAGCCAACCCCTAGCCCCTAACCCGCTGTTAGAAGGAAAGCACAATATGGCAAAACCTACTCCAAGAGTACTAGAAGTTATTGGCACTAAATACATTACGCCAAATATGTGCCGTGTCACGCTTGGCGGTGCTGGCATGGTTGATTTTCCTATCGATCAAGAAAGTGCTTATATCAAACTGATATTCCCTCAAGATGCAGGTAGCCGCCCACTGATGCGTACTTATACGGTGAGCGTGCAACGTGAAGACGCAATAGATGTTGACTTTGCTTTACATGAAACAGAAGGACCTGCATCAGCATGGGCACAAAATGCGCAAGTCGGCGATCAAATTCTGATAGGTGGTCCAGGGCCAAAAAAACTCATCAACAATGAAGCAGATTGGTTTTTATTAGTCGGTGATATGACCGCGCTACCAGCGATTACGGTCAACTTAGCACAGTTACCTACTGATGCTCGTGGTTACGCAGTACTTGAAGTGACGACTGAGGCAGATCGTCAGACGCTCAAAAAACCAGAGAACGTCGAGATACATTGGGTGATTAATGCCCATCCAAATGCAGACGATAGCCCTTTACTGGACTGTGTTAAATCATTGAACTGGCTTGATGGTCAACCTGCTGTTTGGGCAGCTTGTGAGTTTCATAGTATGCGTGCACTGCGCCAGTACTTCAAAGTTGAGTGCGCAATACCAAAGACGCATTTATATGTTTCTAGCTACTGGAAAGTCGATAGCACAGAGGATCAGCATAAAATCGTCAAAAGTCAGGATGCGCAAACGGAAGATCAGTAGTTACGTATTTCGAAACAAAAAAGGTGGAGCTAATATTAGCCCCACCTTTTTTTATCAATCATCACTTATCATGCTTCAACCACCTTCCCCTCTTTAACCCGACTAATCGTCAGCCCCGTGAACCCGAATAGCAGCGTCAATAGCAGTGACAAATAACAGAAGAACGCATAAGGCAAGTAATCTAATACCGGCACCCCTAACGCCTGACTGATAAACACCCCGCACACACTCCAAGGCACCAGCGGATTAATCACCGTTCCCGCATCCTCAATCGTCCGAGACAAATTCTTTGGATGTAAGTTCAAACGCTCAAACGTCGAACGAAATGCTGTACCTGACAACAAGATACTCAAATACTGCTCACCAATCAGCACGTTAATGCTCAATGCCGACATCGCTGCCGCAAATATCGCTCGTCCTGATGTCGTCAATGTGTCTTTAATACCAGATAGCAGTGCAGGCAGAATCCCTAGTGCCGTTAATAGACCACCTAAGCTTAATGCCAGTATCACAATCGCCTGAGTAAAGAACATACTCTGTACACCGCCACGCGACAGCATACCACCTACCTCACCCAGCTCTAATGATTCAGCAGGAGCATAGCCTGCAAACAAGTAACCACCCAATTGACCAAAGCTTGGTGAGCTATGGATATAAGTAATGATCAGTGCCGCGGCAATGGTACAGATAATCGTATAAATTGCATTGACCCGAAACAGCGCCAATCCAACCAATATCACAAAGGGTAATACCGAATACCCATGTACCAACCCACTATCTATCAGCTGACCTTGCAATATCGTCACTTGACTCAGATCAGCACTGGTCGTCTGTCCTGAGAACATCCAAAACAAGATAACCGTCAGTATCCATGCAGGTACGGTCGTATACATCATATTGCGAATATGCTCAAACAGATCGATACCGACTACTGAAGACGCAATCGTACAAGTATCAGACAAGGGTGACATCTTATCGCCGAAGAACGCACCTGATACTACTGCCCCCGCCGCTATCGCCACATTGGCATCAAAGGCGTTACTCATACCAATAAAGGCCACGCCCAAAGTCGCTGCAGTCGTCAAACTACTACCCAATGCAATACCGATAATAGAGGTCAAGATAAAGGCAGAGATATAATAATACTCAGGTGAGATCAGCTGAAAGCCTACATACATGAGTGTAGGAATCGCACCAGACATCATCAAAGCCGCAACCATCAGTCCAATAAAGAAGAACAAATAGATGGCACTAATACCGCGCATGACACCTGAGGCCATTTGCGCTTGCATGTCATCAAAGCTGAGACCTTTGTACATACCGATAGCCAGTAGCACACAGATGGCCAAGATAAGAGACAGATGAGGCACCCAGCCAAAGCCAATCATGGTGATGCCCATGATACCGATGACGATGGCGGATATAATGAAGGCGAGCTTGGCACTGATTAATGTAAGCGGTTTTGGTGGCATGACACATCCTTAAAATGCCAGTAAATACTGGCACTAAATTGGGTTTGATTTTAATTTTAATTTTAATGGTAGAAGTACGATTAAAGTGACTTGCTAGTGAAGCAACTTATTACTTGCCTAGTAAGTCATCGGTCTTAGCTGCCATGACAAAATCATTGCGATGCAAACCCTTGATGCTATGCGACCACCAAGTGACCGTAGCCTTACCCCACTCTACCAATATACCCGGATGATGTCCTTCTGCTTCAGCGATTTCTGCCAGTTGATTGGCAAATGCCATTGCTGAGACGAAGTTTTTAAATTTATACTGACGCTGCAATTGCTGAATACCATCTACTTCAATCAATGACCAATCAGGAATTTGCGGTAATAGTTCTCGTGCTTCGGCTTCTTCAACTTTCGGTGCGCCAATGCGGCAAGCTTCGCAGCTGTTTTGTGATAGTGCTGTCATAATAAAATCCTTTTATAGTGGCTATTTTTTAATACTCGTACATCCATGTTGATATAGCTTTGCTGCTATCTCAATATTCCGTACTGAAGTGTTGGTTTTCATGTTTAATTTTGAATTGACGTTTTTAACGAGTTTTTTCTGGATAGGTCGGCTCAAATAGTCCAAGCGACATAGCTTTTTTGACCGCACTCATAATGTCACTATTGACGATATCAAATAAGGTATCTAATTCATCAATGACATAGTAAATAGGCTGTATCTGATCGATACGATAAGGCGTACGCAACACATCGAGCAAATCAAACGCTCGGTGCTCAGGTTGAGACTGAGGTTGAGATTGCGGCTTGTTTTGAGCGATTGAAAGCTCTTGCGGCGTCCGATCAAGTGCGTAGATCGTTTCAGAAGGTGAGCTTAATATACCGCCACCATAGATTCTACGATTTTCTATGCGACTGCCAACCAAGCCAAACTCAATGGTAAACCAATACAATCGTGCTAAAAACCAGCGCTCCTCTTTCGTTGCACTCAAACCAAGCTTGCCATACGTCTCATTAAACGTCGCAAACGCAGGATGGGTCAATAGCGGACAATGCCCAACGATTTCATGAAAGATATCAGGCTCTTCAATATAGTCCATGTCATCAAATCGACGAATAAACGTCGCCACAGGAAAGGACTTATTGGCCAGTAGTTTGAAAAATTTACCAAAGCTGATTAATGCAGGCACAGCGGCGGTCTGCCAACCTGTGGTCGCTTGTAATACCTCGTCAATATCTCGTAGCTGAGGAATACGTGTGGTCGGTAGGTTTAACTTAGTTAAACCCTCTAAATATGCAGTACACGCACGATTGGGCGTTTGTTCCGCTTGACGTGCCAGCAGCGCTTGCCACATCGCATGCTCATCATCACTATAGTGAATATGACCATGACTATCGGGTTGGTGTGAGATATACGGTTGTTTTTTATTTGTCGCATTAGAATGACTGGACGCATCGTTGCTTTGCTTATTAGTCGCAACGCTATTGGTACCGATGGCCGTATTAAGAGAATCTATCTGTGATAGGCGTTCCATGCCTGTATTCCTTTTATCGCAATGAGAGCATTACCTTTGCTGTCGTGCTTGTAGGTAATACTCCTATTAAGGACAACACAAACTCCTTTTGTCTTGTCCATTGATTAAACGTGGCCCGAGCATTAGACAATATTATAGCGTTTCAGTCTCTGGCTGACCGACTGTGCCGCGACGTACTTGGTCGCGCTCTATCGACTCAAACAACGCTTTAAAGTTACCTTCACCAAAGCCATCTGCATAATCGCCTTTACGCTGAATAAACTCAAAGAACACTGGGCTACCCAAGATGGTCTCAGAGAAAATCTGTAGCAGCAGACGCGGTGCACCGCCTTCTGTGGTGCCGTCTAATAAGATACCGCGCGTTTGCAAGTCGGTGACATTTTCACCATGATTTGGCAAACGCTCACTCAGCATTTCATAATAAGCGGCATTTGGTGCGGTCATCAGCGGAATACCAGCTGCTTTTAGCTTATCAATACTGGCAAACAAGTCATCACTGGCTAAAGCAATATGCTGAATACCTTCGCCATTGAAGTGCATTAGATACTCTTCGATTTGGCCACCGCCCTGCTTGGCTTCTTCATTCAGTGGAATACGGATTTTTCCATCGGGTGCGGTCATGGCTTTACTGGTTAGTCCCGTGTACTCACCTTTGATATCAAAGTAACGAATCTCGCGGAAATTAAAGATACGCTCATAGAATTTTGCCCAGTACGCCATGCGTCCACGATAGACGTTGTGCGTTAGATGGTCGATAACTTTAAAGCCATAGCCGACAGGATTCCTGTCGATATCTGCAAAGAACTCAAAATCGACATCATAGATAGATTCGCCATCTTTATAACGGTCAATCAAATAGATTAGTGAGCCGCCGATGCCTTTGATAGCAGGCAATCTAAGCTCCATTACACCTGTTGGTACGTCTACTGGCTGTGCGCCCATTTCAACGGCACGCTCATATGCTTTTTTGGCATCTTTTACCCGAAAGCCCATGCTACAAGCACCTGCGCCATGCTCTTCAACGAAGTAACTGGCTGGGCTTTTTGGTTCGCGGTTTAGGATAAGGTTGATATCACCTTGGCGATATAGAGCAACGTCTTTCGAGCGATGATTGGCGACATGAGCAAAACCAAGCTGCTTAAACAATGCGTCGACTGCATCAGGCTGCGGAGAAGCAAACTCGACAAAATCAAATCCATTTAGTCCCATTGGGTTGTCAAATAAATCTGCCATTGTAATTATCCTTAATTTCAATTGATGGTAAAAAGTCGGTTATTAGCGAAAGTCTATAAAACGATTAATAATCAATCTTTATTGTTGACGTTGTATTTATATTAGATTAGCTTTATTTATAAGACTAATTGTTTTTTATGATTTATTTATCAGGTTTACTTATGAATATCAGCATTCGCCAATTGACCGCATTTATCAAAGTCGCTGACAACGGCAGCTTTACTCGTGCCAGCGAACAGATGTATTTGACTCAATCTGCCGTCAGCGGATTGATTAAGGAGCTAGAGACTGGCCTTGGTATCGTGTTGTTTGATCGCACCACTCGCCAGTTGTCTCTGTCAGCAGTAGGGCGGCATCTGCTACCACAAGCAAGGCGTATCTTGAATGAGATGCAGCTGTTTGAAAATGAAGCGAGTAGTCTGACTAGCTTGGCCCAAGGTCAGGTGCGCTTGGCGGTATCACAGTTTGCAGCATCTTCCCTACCCGCAGTCATCGCTCAATTTGCCAAAGAATATCCAAATATTGGCGTCTCACTATTGGACTGTTCAGCAGAAAATTTGCTCAAGCATATTCAAGATATCGAAGTCGATTTAGGGGTTGGTACCGAGCTCGGTTTTATAGAAACTGATGATGACATCAGGGCTGACTTGTTATATCAGCTACCATTTTGCGTGGTTATGCCAAACAATCATGCACTGGCACAAAGAGACGAAATTACTTGGCAAGATTTATTAGAGACACCGCTAATTACTTTACAAGGTCCGTTCCTAGATCAAGTAACCGCAGAACTCGACGACTCTATCTCCGCTCATGTTCAACAAGCCCGCTACAAGGTGAACTTTATGTCTACCGCGCTTGAGATGACACGTCAAGGCTTTGGTATCACGCTGTGTCTGCCTTATATGCCTGAAGTTATTGATTGGGTCAGCGCCAATGGTCTGCTGATGCGACCACTCACTCAACCAGTCAAAATGCGGCAATTCTTTATCTATCAACGTGCTTCACGGGCTCTCTCTCCAGCGACAATTGCTTTTAAGCAATTTTTGCAAACGTATTTTGCGACTCATTATAACGACCTACATCACTCTGACTCATCGTCTAGCGAATGACGTATAGCATGTCAAATGCGCTTGATAGATGGATAAACAATCTATTTGGCTATTTATTTTATTAATTGCCTCATATAACCCACTCTCGTGTTGAGTTCAGCCGCGATTTGCTCTATGATTTTCGGCTGCTCGATTTATATTTTTATAAGGAAATGGCATGTTTGAACGTATCGATTATTACGCTGGTGATCCAATCTTAGGTCTTATGGAAAAATACTCAGCAGATAGCAATCCTAACAAGGTCAATTTAGGCATTGGTATTTATTATGATGAGAATGGCGTATTGCCTGTACTCGACTGTGTAAAAACAGCCGAAGAGCGTATTGCTGATCCTATCGCCCCGCGTCCATACCTACCAATGGCAGGTCTACCAGGCCACCGTAAAGGCTGTCAGGAATTACTATTTGGTAAAGACGCTCAGATTTTAAAAGACGGCTTGGTCGCTACTATCGCTACAATCGGTGGTTCTGGCGCTTTGAAAGTTGGTGCTGAATTTATTCATGACTGGTTCCCACAAGCTAAGTGCTATGTGAGCGATCCAACATGGGGCAACCATATTGCTATCTTTGAAGGCTCTGATGTAGAAGTCGGTAAATACCCGTACTACGACAAAGCCAACAGCAGCATCAAATTTGATGAAATGATTGCGTTTTTTGAAACATTAAACAAAAATGACGTCATTTTGCTACACCCATGCTGCCATAACCCAACCGGTATGGATTTGACCCAAGCGCAATGGGATACCGTACTCAACGTCGTGAAGGCGCGTGAGCTGATTCCATTCATGGACATCGCTTATCAAGGGTTTGGCGAAGACATGGACAGCGACGCTTACGCTATTCGTAAAGCGGTTGAGATGGGCTTGCCATTGTTTGTTAGCAACTCATTCTCTAAAAACTTATCGCTATACGGCGAGCGCGTCGGCGGCCTATCAGTCGTCTGCCCAACCGTAGACGAAACCGAGCGCGTATTCGGTCAGCTAAACGCAACCGTACGCCGTATCTACTCAAGCCCGCCGTCACATGGTGGACGTGTGGTCGATATCGTCATGAACGATGAAGCGCTACATGAGCAGTGGGTTGGCGAAGTTTATGCGATGCGCGACCGTATCAAAGCCATGCGCCTAAAGCTAAAGTCAGTGTTAGAAGCCAAAATCCCTCACCGTAACTTTGACTACATCACTCGTCAAAACGGTATGTTTAGCTTTACTGGTCTCACGCCTGAGCAAGTCGAACGCCTACAGACCGAGTTTGGTATCTATATGGTTTCTAACTCACGTATGTGTGTGGCTGGCCTAAATACCAGCAACATCGACTATGTGGCCAATGCCATGGCAGACGTCTTAAAAGATTAATTAGTCCAAGTTACTTAACATGTTCCTCAATATGTAACTTTATAAAAAATAAACATAGATAAGAAAGGCTGAGCGATTGCTTAGCCTTTTTTTTGTGCCTAGTATTTAATCAAAATTATTTCGTCAAAACTATTTTATTAAAATCATCTAGTCAGAACCGTTTAGTCAAAACAACGACAACCACTTTTCAAAGCAGCCTTTTCACAAAAGACATTGCACAAAAAACTTGCAATCCATATATCAATAAATTACATTATACGTAAGTAATTAATTATAACGTAATTCATAATGTATATTAGCAAGGAGCAAATCATGTCAACGACTGACAGCACCCTCACCTCTTTTATCGATATCGCTGCTGACTCTGACTTTTCTATTCACAACCTTCCTTATGGCATCTTTAGCGAGACCAAAGACGCTGCTGGTGATAGCAAGCGCCGTGCAGGCGTTGCCATCGGTGAGCATGTACTGGATCTATCTGTACTCGAAGCCGAAGGATTATTAAGTTTGAACGGTGGTCCGTATTTTGACCAGTCCACTCTAAATGCTTTTATTGATTCTGGTCGAGACAATTGGACGCAAGCACGTACGACGATTCAGACACTGCTGTCTAGCGACAGTGACACCCTACGTGACAATGCAGACTTACAGAACAAAGTCCTGTTTAAGCAAGCAGACGTCACCATGCGTTTGCCAGTGCAAGTACCGGGCTTTACCGATTTTTACTCATCGAAAGAGCACGCGACCAACGTCGGCACCATGTTCCGCGATCCAAACAACGCCCTGCTACCTAATTGGACCGAAATGCCTGTCGGCTATAACGGACGCGCCAGCACCGTCATCGTCAGTGGAACTGATATCGTACGTCCATCAGGTCAGCTAAAGCCTAGCCCTGATGAGCGTCCTATTTTTTCTGCCTGTAAGCGCTTGGATTTTGAGCTAGAGACCGCATTTGTCGTTGGTAAAGGTAATCATATCGGTCAGCCAATCGCCGTAGATGATGCCGCTGATCATATCTTTGGCATGGTGTTGCTCAATGACTGGTCAGCACGAGATATCCAAAAATGGGAATACGTGCCTTTAGGTCCATTTAATGCTAAGACCTTTGCCTCCGAGGTTTCTCCTTGGATTGTCACCATGGATGCGTTGGCACCGTTTAAAACAGCTTGCCCAACTCAAGAACCCAAGCCACTTGCTTATCTAAACGGAAAAGCGAACGACAACAGCTTTGACATCAATCTATCGGTTGAATTACTGCCTGAAAATGCGGAAACCGCGACAGTCATTTGCGAGACCAACTTCAAATATATGTACTGGTCAATGGCACAGCAGCTTACCCACCACACCATCACTGGCTGCAAAGTTGAAGTCGGTGACATGATGGGTTCAGGCACGATTTCAGGACCAACGCCTGATTCTTATGGCTCGATGCTAGAGATTGCTTGGAATGCTACCAAACCAGTCACGCTTGAAGGTGGCGAAACACGCAGCTTTATCGAAGATGGTGACACAGTCATTATGAAAGGCTATAGCGAAAAAGACGGCATCCGTGTTGGCTTTGGTGAAGTACGCGGCAAGGTATTACCAGCACTGAGCTTTGATTTTGATAAATAGTATTTAAGAAATAACATAGATAGAGAAATAGCAAAATAGGCGTGAAAACTCTCATGCAGGCTGATAGGAAGACAAATGCATTCACCTACTCATCGTTATGTGAATACAGCCAAATGAGTGACGCGCCTTATCAAAAGGAGTTTGATATGAGCTTTCAAATTGAGAAAATCCATCATGTGGCTTATCGCTGCAAAGATGCCAAAGAAACCGTCGAATGGTATAAAAAAAATCTAAATATGGATTTTATTCTGGCATTCGCAGAAGATCATGTGCCTTCGACCAAAGCCTTTGACCCTTATATGCACGTCTTTTTGGACGCTGGTAATGGAAATGTCTTAGCGTTTTTTGAAGTACCCAATCAACCTGAGATGGGCTTTGATCCTAGTACCCCAAGCTGGGTGCAGCATTTGGCGCTAAAGGTTAAGGACCGTGACGAGCTTATTGTTGCCAAAGAGCATTTAGAAAATGCAGGCATTGATGTCATTGGCGTGACCAATCACGGTATATTCCACTCGATTTACTTCTTTGACCCCAATGGTCATCGTCTCGAGCTGACCTATGATGATCCAACCTCAGAAGACAAAGTATCGATGATTACAGATGCCATCAAGCAAGACATGCTAGATGAGTGGTCTCGTACCAAGCGTGCTCCTGCACATACACAGTTTCTGCATAGTGATGAGCTGGCTGAAGCACGCGAAGTTGCTCCTGTCGGCGAGTAACTCTCCTGTCATTCTGTTTACTGCCTTTTTAAATGATCAGTTAATCATCGCTTTAATTATAAAAGTGCTAATTGACGACATACCCTAGGTATTAATGAATAGCGAACCATATCTAACCATCATGAAAGGACTCTATGATGAAAATAAGAACCCCTCTAGGAATATTCTTAGCCGCCTCGATTGCGATGACTGGTTGCTCCAATAACGACCAAGCAGGAGGCGCGTCTACAGATGCAGGTGAAGTGACAACATTGCGGTTCTCGCATTTCATGACTGCCACTGACAATATAAACACCGAAGCGTTAGAGCCATGGGCAAAGAAAATTGAAGCAGATTCAAAAGGTCGCTTAAAGGTTGAGATATACCCTTCTGCGACGCTCAGCAAACCAGGTGCTACCTATGACGCTACAGCTAAAGGTAGCGTAGATATTGGTATGCAAGCGCAAGGATATACAGCAGGACGTTTTCCTTTGACTCAAATCGTAGAGTTGCCAGGCATCACAAATACTGCACAGCAGCAGAGCTGTATACTTCATAAACTATATGACGAGGGTGTCATTAAAGACGAGTACGAAGACACTCACTTGCTAGCGCTGATAGGCACTGGACAAGGTGCACTTCATACGGTTGATAAACCGATTCGCACGCCAGCTGATATGAAAGGTCTGCGTATTCGCCAACCTTCTGCGGTTGCTAGCCACATTATCGAAGCCACTGGTGCTGCACCTGTCGGCATGCCTGCCAGTGATACTTATACCTCTCTGCAGCGCGGTGTCATTGACGGACTTAGCTTTACTTGGCAACCCATTCAAGCGTTTCGCCTTGATGAGCTGATCAATACGCACACCAATATTCCTTTTTATAACTCCACCTTTGTGATTAGCATGAACAAAGAGAAATATAACAGCTTGCCTGATGACCTCAAAAAAGTGATTGATGACAATTCTGGCGCAGAGCTGGCAGCACATATCTCTAAAGTATTTGACATCAGCAATGCCAAAGCGATGGCCGCCGCCAAAGCAAAAGGCGATATTATGATTGATATTCCTGATCCACTCAATGACCCAGATTGGAGAGGCCCATTAATGGAAGGCTCTCAGCATTACCTAGATGAAGTAAATGCAACTGGCCTAGACGCTGACAACGTATACGAAAAAGCAAAAGCGGCCAGTAGCGCCTGTATGGTCTAAAGGATACATATCAGATGACTATGGCGTGAATTGAAGGCACGCCCTAGCTTATAGCACCACATACTGGCTAGGCAATTTGATAACGCTGTGCTATCGCCAGTATTTTCTTAACCACATTATGTTGCTCACTCATAGGCAATTGCTCTGTTGTTCCAATGATAGTGATAGCATATTCTAGCGGTAAATCTTCATCATCAGTTTTATCACTACTCGTGGGTTGGTTAACAACGCTATTGGCAAGCTGCGGCAATATGACAGGTATCGTAATGGCATTAATCCCCATAAGCATATCGCCCGTCACTGTCGCATAGCCTTGAGTACGAATTTTGGCTTGTAGCTGAGCAAAATCCTGCCATTTCTCGGTCATATCTACAGCGGTATTAGTCGTATGCCATTCAGCTGTGACCAATGGCTGAATGACGGCATCAGGTTGATAACTGGCAAATAACTGCCCTGTGGCCGATGTCGTCAGAGGCATACGTGAGCCAATGCGAGTAATGATACTAATCGGACTGTCTGGCTCAACGGACTGGATAATAATAGGGCCTTCGCTAAACCATTTGGCGATTTGCACACCGCAATTTAAGGTATCTTTGATTTCATTAGCCACTTGCGTGAGACGTGCCAACAGATTGTTTTGGTTGAGTTCAGTATGTCCTAGTGATGCCAATGCATTGACTCTATCGCCAAGCCCATAGCGACCATCATCGAGCTTACGCGCGTAGTTTTTGCGGATGAGACTGACCAAGTAACGATGGGATTTTGCTGGATGCATTTGCATAGCTTCAGCGATATCTTTTAGCATCATAGGCTCATTGCGGTCGATCAGCACATCGAGTATCGACAGCCCAATCTCAAGCGACTGAACCCCACTTTGGTTTTTACTGCTGATAGAACTGTCTACAAGGGTTTTGTCTGCTGGCATGATTTGCTCGATTCTGGTGTGCTTGGTTATTTTTTAATGATGGCTTGCTTAATAATGGTTTGTTCAATAATGACTTGCTCGATCAAATACCAGTGAGATACAGACCTTACTTCATAATATTTATCTTTATAAAAACACATCTACATAAGGACATGAATCATGATGACACTTTATGGCTACTTTCGTAGTAGCACGTCTTACCGTACTCGTATCGCTATGAACCTAAAAGGCTTACATTACAATGATATCACGATCAATCTGGCACAGGATGAACAGTTAGAATCTGCCTTCAAAGCGATTAACCCGCAAGGACTGGTGCCTGTCCTACAGACTGACGATTTATTATTATACCAAAGTCCAGCTATCTTGGAGTGGTTAGAAGATGTCTACCCTGAGCACGCACTATTACCTGACGATGCTGCTGGGCGTATGCAGGTACGCGCGCTGAGCGCCATGATTGGTTGCGACATCCACCCAATCAATAATCGCCGCATTTTACAGTACCTGCGTAATGAGCTGTCAGTAGATGAGAAAGATGTGATTGCATGGTGCAATCGCTGGATCAGTGAAGGTTTTGCCGCTTTAGAAACACGTTTGGCGGCGGATAACAATCGCGGACAGTTCTGCTATAGGAACAGTCCTACTCTCGCAGATTGTTATTTGATTCCGCAAGTCTCTTCTGCTCGCCGCTTCAAAGTAGATTTGAGCGCTTATCCCAATATCGTCGCCATTGATACTCATTGCCGTACACTAAAAGCGTTCGCAGATGCGGATCCTATGATGCAGCCTGATGCGCCGAAACGTGATGCCTAATTTAAGACAGTTTTTATAGGATACCTATCTTTATAGAATATTTATCTTCTCGGCCAAATATTAAGTGACTTAGAATTAACACTTAATATTTGGTCTAGCTTTATTCTTCGCTATTCTTTACCCCTACCTATTTTTACAGCTTAATTCCTAGCTTAATTGCTTAACTTTGCCTCATTAATTACTATTTATTCAATTTTTACAATATAATTTTTAATATATTCATATTAACGGTTGTATGGTGGGCAGCTGTTGGTTATTCTTTATATAAGCATTTGTCATCGCTCAAATTTGTACTTTATTAGCTGTAGAAAAAGTACTGTCTTATTCATCATAATAAGGTTGAACAATATGAATGATATATCCTCAGCAGAAATAACCACCCTACCATCGGATGCAGCAAACAAGATTTATGCATCAGCAATCATGTTCAGAGATGAAACAGAAAGCGCTAGAAAAATTGCGCCCGTGGTAGTCAATAAACTTTCAGAATTTGCATTATTTAGAATGGGGTTGCCTAAATCGTTAGGAGGATGGGCAGGCAACCCAGTAGAAACGCTAAAAACTTATGAGACGTTGGCCAGTGCTGAGGCCTCCGTTGCTTGGATCGTTTGGAACAACCATTTGGCCTGTACATTCGGTCGATTTTTGGATGAGTCCAGTATGAAAGAGGTATATAGCGACCCCTCTCATATTTATGCCAATTCCGCACGGCCTGAAGGCGTGGCCCAAACAGTAGATAATGGCTACATGGTATCAGGACAATGGACACTCGTCTCTGGATGCCAATTGGCTGACTGGTTTGTGTTACGTTGTCTCGTTATCTCCGAAGGCTCTCCTACAACCCTTGGTCCAGGTGCAAATTTAAAACTATTCTTTATTCCTAAAAAAGACGTAAAAATCATTGATACGTGGGATGTGGGCGGTCTAAATGGCACAGGTAGCCACGATATAGTCATCAAAGGCGCTTTTGTCAAAGAGGATTATGCAGTTGACTTTGATAGTCCTGTGGCTGTCGATACTGCCTACAGTCGTCTGCCTATCGGCTGTATCAATGCTGCTGGCTGTGCAGCGATGGCGCTAGGCGTATTAAAAGCCGCCATGGACGACTTGGTTGATATGTGTCTTGAAAGGGTAACGCCTGATAAGAGTCCAGATTTACGCGACCGTGCAACGGTACAGGCTACCATTGCTAAGAGCAAAACAATACTGGCATCAAAACGCGACCAACTGCATCATAGTGTCGAGGTACTATGGGAAGAGGCACAGCAGCAGAACACCTTTACTGATATACAGCTTGCCGATGTGTGGGCAGCGTCTTATGAAGGCGCAAGAGAAGCTCGTGACATGGTATCTGAAATTTACGCAGTCGCAGGCACAGCCTCCCTATATAAAAAGCATAAGATAGAAAGGGCGCATAGAGATATTCATGCGATTTTGCAGCATGGCATTATTCAACCTCACTGGATGAATCAAGCAGGTATGGCCTATGTTGGACTGACACCGAATGGTGCAATGTTTAGAATATAACAGCGTCTTAATTATAAATCATAAGCGCTTGTAAGATACAACTTACAAGCGCTTATGATTTATCGATAGCTTTATTACTTTAATTGTTTATCTTTAAGCCGTAAAAAAGCAAGACATTGGATGTCTTGCTTTTTTATAGTCTATCGATAATGAACCGCCCCGACTATATCGGAGAGTGGATTGCTTGAGTCAGGCAGCTTTGTCTGACTTAGTAAGACTATCATAGTATCGTCTCTCAAACTCAAAAGGCGACACATAACCAATCGTACTATGAATGCGAGTTTTGTTAAACCAATCGACCCATTCAAGGGTTGCTAATTCAACATCATACGCATCCCGCCACTGCTGTTTTAAATATTCAATCACCTCTGTTTTATAAAGCCCGTTAACCGTTTCAGCCAATGCATTATCGTATGAATCACCGGTTGTACCAACAGATGCAATAACGCCAGAATCAGCCATCTTATCAATATAGCGAATGGATAAGTACTGAACGCCGCGATCACTATGATGAATCACATCTTTTGGGTTATTTCTGTCTCCAATGGCTTGATTTAACGCTGCCATCACCATATCCGTGTTCATACGATCTGATACTTTCCAACCAACGATAGCGCGAGCAAACACATCAATGATAAAAGCAGTATATACCCAACCACTCAATGTCTTTATATAGGTAAAATCAGCTACCCATAGTTGGTTAGGGCGATGGGCGTTAAAGTTACGATTAACTAAATCATCAGCACGCTTTTGATCATCACGAGACTTAGTCGTTATCTTACCTTTACCTCGCCAAACACCTTGCATACCATGCTGACGCATTAACCGCTCTATAGTGCAGCGTGCAGCGTGCAGGATGTATACCCTCTGCTTTCAACTGTTGCCAAACTTTACGAGCACCGTATCGGCATTTGCTGTTCTTCCAGATACGTTTAATCTCATTAAGGTAGAAATCGTCATGCTGACTACGCTGTGAACGCTTTTCAGGATTTTCTTCTAGTTCTTTAGCACGATAGTATGTGGATGGAGCAATCGGTAATACTCTACAGATTGGCTCGACTCCATATTGTTGTTTATGATCTTCAATAAAATCAACCATTACTTGGGTTTGCGATCGAGCTCCGCCTGGGCGAAAAAAGCGGCAGCTTTCTTTATAATCTCATTGGCTTGCTTTAACTCTCTGTTCTCACGTTCAAGCTCTTTGATACGCTCCGCTTGGCTTTGAGCTTGAATGTTTGCAGGAATGGTTTTATCAATGTGCTTTTTATGCCATGATCGTAGGGTCTCAGGCGTGCAACCTATCTTTGGCGCTATGGCTTTGATGGCTGACCAGGTGGATGGGTAATCGTCTTTAGCTGCAATCAGCATACGGACGGCGCTCTCTTTCATTTCAGGGGTATAATTTCGTGTTTTCATTGTCATATTCTCTTGGAGCGTTGAGTCTCCGACAATCCCGGGGCGGTTCACAATGCATTTGCCTGCATGCCAAAGCCAGCAGCTAGTAGCCCAAGCGCTATAGTGCTCAGACGTAACGTACGGATAACAGATAGGTTAGACGTTGTGTTGATGGTAGCGTTAGAGCTAACGCTAGATTTGGAAGATTTGCCACGTCCCTTCGCGTATTCACCAACGGCGGTAAAACAACTTAAGGCTTCATTCCAGATGACTTTATAGATGCGGTTCATGATGCGTACTCCCTTACAGACTTGTCAGATTTAAAAAATCAGAGATAAGATCTATGTCAGAGAGACGATGTGACAAAATAAAACGGGTTATAAGCTTATAGTAACGAGACCTTGTTCAAATAATAGTTGTAGTAGTCTTTAAGGAATAAGACGTTCTGTTTTGTATAATCTTTATCACTCTCTGTATATATTAGTATTACCGAATATATACAGAGAGACAATACCGTTCATCCGTGTTTTGATACCGTTCGTCTATTATATTCATATAAACGAATATAATTACTTTTAATTTTTGTCTATTTATAATAAATTACGTCGATTTTAAGAAGAGTCAGCTTTTATCTATTACTAAATATACTCTTATACACATTAAAAATACATGATAAGCGCACATTGGTTACATAAATTGTTTCTGCATTATTTATCTTTTTGTCTGCTAGGTAGCACTATTTGAACCGCCAACCCTTGGATACCATCTTGGCGATTATGAGCATTGATATATCCTTTATGCGCCATGACTACAGCATGGACAATGGCCAATCCAAGACCATAGCCGCCAGTATCACGATGCCGAGCAGTATCGAGCCGCACAAAGGGATGAAAAATACGCTCTAAGTCTTTTTCTGCGACACCGCCACCTTCGTCTGTTATATTAATTTGAACAGCTGGTACCTTATTGTCCATTTGTATTGCCTTTATTTCAGCAATCACTGTCGAACCCGCTGCCGTGTGCATAAAGGCATTGCGAATGACATTTTCAAGCGCGCTATACAACTGCTCTGCATTACCTTGGACGGTCCAAAAACCTTCCAAACTATCTAGCGCTGAGGCTACAGGCGGTTGCCATTGCCAATGTACGTCTTTATGTTGAAACTCAAAGCAGACATCCTCTCCGATATTGCTAATGATGTCTGATATATCGACTGCCTCACTCTCCAAATTATCGACGGTATATTGCTGCATTTGTAGGGATTGAATATGAATGATTTGCTCAATCAGCTCATTCATCCGCGCAGACTCTTTGTCAATACGGTCTAAATAACGATGGGCATTGGGTGCAAAATCACGAGTCAGCTCAGTTGCAACATCGAGACGCGCGAGCGGTGAGCGCAGCTCATGCGAGATATCACTGAGCATCTGCTTACGCGCCAGCTCACTATCAGCCAGTCTCGTTGACAAATGAGCCACGTCTTTGGCTAATAATCCCAGCTCATCATCACCCATTTTTGACAGCGCTGGATTGGCTTGATAATCCCCATCAATCATACGATGAACAGTACTCTGCACACGTCCAATACGCTGAGTCAGCGTACGGCTGAGCCAGACACAAACCAACACACTAAAGATAACGATCAATAGCAAACGTATTGGGAAATTACCGTGCTGTATCTCTACCACGTCTGAAAAACGCAAATGCGGACGCAACTGTATGATGATTGACTGACCATCAGGTAATTCAACAGACATATCGGCCAATTCAGGACGAGTATCGATATCAGCTACTGCGGCGCTACTTGCCGTTCTTGGTTTTAGGAATTTTTGCCAGAAAGACGGCTCATCTTTTGGTAACTCATTGTCGTGCTCACGCAGTCTATTGTCAGCATTACGACCTTCTACACCATAAACGTTATTCTCTACTCTAGGTGGTCTAGGCGACACCGGTCGCAACGGTTGTATCGCACGATCCATTAGCTGCCGACCACTTTGCAGCTGTCCTTGCGCGCGCTCATCTTTGTCACGGTAACGCGGGAATATAATAGCGCCCTGCTCATCATAGACTCTGATTTGATTCATCAACTGGCGGTCTTGACGATACATCTGCCTGACAGACTCTACATCACCAGCCCGTAGTGATGCGACCATCTCTTCACGCTTTATCAATAGGCTATCGATTTGTACGTCCATACGAGAGGTCAGCTCTTTTTCAGCCAACCAGCGTTCTACTAGGATAGACAATACAGAGGTGATTAAAATCGTCAGTAATAGACTAAGGAACAAACGCCAAAACAGAGTAATGCGCACTTTAAACTTAGATGCTTTTTTGAGGGTCTGCTCAGAAGCTTTCATCGATATGTCCGTCATTACAGCACCAGTTGATAACCTTTTCCACGCACCGCTTTTATTGGCTCATCGTGGAAAGGTTGAAGCTTTTTGCGTAAGCGAGATACATGTACATCGAGGCTACGGTCAAATGGCTGCAATTCACGCTGCAAGACATTTTCTGACAGCCATGCTTTACTTACCACCTCCCCTTTTTGTTTGAGCAAGGCCACGAGCAGATCAAACTCTGTACCAGTGACTTGCAGCGTTACCCCATCTATCTGACAGGCACGTTGGTTTTGATCGAGATGCAACCGACTCTCTGGCAACGGAGTATGCTCTGATGCGGTCGTATTGGTACGTTTAATCACTGCATTAATACGCGCTAGCAGCTCTCGAGGGTTACACGGTTTGGTGATATAATCATCAGCACCAAGCTCTAGACCAATTATACGATCAATCTCTTCCCCTTTTGCCGTCAGCATAATGACTGGAATATCGATAATATTTGGTAATTGGCGCAGGACGCTCAGACCATCTAGTTTCGGCATCATAATATCGAGTACGAGTAAATCATAAACCGTATCTTCGTGTGCTACTGCTTTAAGTCGTTGTATGACTGCTGCACCATCATGGACACAATCACACTGAATGCCATGATTGTGCAAATACTCTTGTAATAACTGGGTTAACTCTTCGTCATCATCGCCTATCAGAATGTTTGGCATGCTTCTCTCCTTTAATTTTATTTATCTCTATTTACTCAATCTATAATAATCATGACGCAGTAAGTCCGCGTACAGGTGTCATTTTGATATGGTTAGCGAGATTGTCGCCGTGGTATCTTTATTGCCGGTAGACTGTAGTTAACCATATTATCAGGCAAGCACTTGCCAATTCACCAGAAACGTTACCTTTCTTAATACTTCATAAATGTTCGTAACCTTCAACTGTCGTAATATACTCCTATCAACAGCAAGTATTGCATTTCTAAGATGGCTGACCATAACGAGCGATAACGTTCAACAGATGGTACTTGCGAGATAAAAATTTAGTGCTTATGAAATCAAACTCAATGTAATCAAGGATATTATGATGAAAAAATTACTATTAGGCTCAGTATTAGCAGCGTCTAGCATATTTACCGTGACCGCTTGCACCAGCGTTAACGCGACTACTGATACAACGCCAACTGCACAAATGCAGAAGAACCACAAAGATGGCATGAAAAAAGGTGAGATGAGAGGCCCAATGTCAAAACTGGACTTAACCGCGACACAGCAAGCGCAAATCAAAGCCATCATGCAAAACAAACGTGGCGATCGCACTGCTGACCGTGCAGAACATCAAGCGGAACGTGCGCAAATGGATCAGCAAATACAAGCACTGACCAATGCAAGCACATTGAATAGTGCTGCAGTAAACCGTTTGGCCGATCAGCAAGCTGCTAAAACGAAGCAGCGCTTTATTGAGCGTGTACAAACACAACACGCCATTGCTCAAGTATTAACTGCTGAGCAACGCGCAAAACTTGCACAAATGAAAGAAGATAGAAAAGGTAACGACGAAGGCCGTCGTGGTCCAGACCATCGTGAGCAACGTGGTGATCGTGCACAGCAAGGTATGTAATAAACCACTCCGGAAAAGTGTTATTTTACCTAGCTGTATACGTATAAAATGAAAAAGCACGCCGTTAATAGGTGCGCTTTTTTTAGTGCAAAATTATCCTGTTCAAAAAC
>NZ_PJAT01000086.1 GCF_002836715.1 Psychrobacter sp. 4Dc | reverse complement strand
GTCAGTTCAAAATAACATGGTGATAAATTGAAGAGTGCTACTGGAATGAATGTTGCGCAGCCTCTGTAATAACAGCATGCAAGGAAAATTTATACCAGTAGCACGATGTCATTTTTGCAGTGAATCGACTATAGCTTACTGGCTGCATTTTTACCTCGTCGTTACAGCTTCTAATACTCGACTATGTTAGATTTATCATTAATCCTTGAAGTTATTTACCATAAGTCTTAATAAATTTGAGTAACGTTATGAGTCAAGAAGATGCCAGTCATAAGCAAAATAAGCATTTGCCTCCAAGTGAGCCTATTGATGTCTATAAAAACAACGATAGTAACTATACTGCTGGCAATCAAGACGCTCATGATCATGACACTCACCTAGAGCAAAACACCGCACCAAGAGATACCAAAGGCTATCAGCGTACGTTACTGATTAGCTTTGTGATCATCACAGGCTATATGTTTATCGAGGCGATTGGTGGCTTACTGACAGGCAGCTTGGCGTTACTCTCTGATGCAGGACACATGCTCAGCGACGCCATCGCCCTTGGTGCGACGTTGATGGCATTTAAAATCGGCGAAAAAGCCGCCACCCATCAAAAGACCTTTGGCTATAAACGCTTTGAGATTATCGTGGCCACCGTCAATGGTGCGACGCTAGTAATTATCGCCTTGATGATTTTTTATGAAGCGATCAAACGCCTTAACTCACCGCCTGAGATTGCTACCCAAGGTATGCTAATCGTCGCCACCATCGGTATGCTGGTTAATATCTTGGTCGCTTGGCTGATGCATCGTGGTAGTAGCGGCAGCGATGGACACACCCACAGCCATGGAGCAAATGCAGACAAAGTAAATAAAGAAAAAGCAAATAAAAGCAATGATTCCAAAGAGCCTGTCAACCTCAATATGCAAAGCGCTTACTTGCATGTATTAAGTGATTTGATGGGCTCTGTCGCCGCGATCATCGCCGCTTTACTGATGATGGGGTTTGGCTGGGTTTGGGCCGATGCCGCAGCGTCGGTGATCGTCGCGGTACTTATCTTAGTAAGTGGTTACCGCGTTGTACGTGATTCGGTACATGTCTTGATGGAGGGCACGCCAGAAGGCATATCGCTGGTAGATGTGGAAGACAAGCTGCTTGCCCATCCACAAGTAAAACAAGTCCACGACCTGCATATTTGGAGCATCACCAGCGGGCTAAATGCGCTATCTTGCCATGTGATGGTCGATGGGGATATGAGAATCTCGGATGCCAGCGTATTGATTGCCAATCTTGAGCAAGGGTTGCTTGCGCTTGGTATTCATCACGCCACCATTCAGGTTGAAAACTTGTCACACCCGCAGACCAGCGCCCATAGCGATGCATTGGTCTGCGACATATCAGAGCAGCAAAGCTCTGCGAATAACCATATCGGGCACAGTCACTAGTCACTAGGGCGTGTTGAACCTTCAACCATGGCACTGACAGAGACTATTTGTGAATGTTCAACACGCCCTAATAACGTATGGCTTATTTTATATATTAATCTATGCCAATTCGTACGCGCTTAGCTAAGCAGAACGAGTGCTATGACGATAGCCTAAGCTTACATCCAGTTAGCAGTGTTGTCTGACGTAGCAGGATGGTTTTCGTACCAGTGTTTAGCGATATCATCACGGCGGCATATCCATACGTCGGGCTTATTGGTGATATATTGCAAAAACTGCTTTAGTGCTTTGATGCGTCCTGCACGCCCAATAATGCGGCAATGCAAGCCAATGGTCAGCATTTTAGGGGTATGTGCGCCTTCTTCGTATAAGGTGTCAAAGCTGTCTTTTAGATATTGATAAAATGGTTCGGCATGAGTGAATCCTGGGCTAGAAGAAAAACGCATGTCATTGGTCTCGAGGCTATAAGGGATGACCAAGTGCGGTTTACGCGTGATCAGATTGCCATCTTGGACCTTTACATTGAGCCAATACGGTAACTCATCACCGTACGAGTCAGAGTCATAGGTATAGCCGCCTTGCTCGGCGACCAGTTCACGAGTATTTGGACTATCGCGTCCTGTATACCAGCCGAGAGGTTGTCCGCCTAGCATGCGTTTAAATATTTGGGTGGCACAGCGAATGTGTTCGCGCTCAGTCTCACGGTACATATCCTGATAAGTGATCCAGCGTAAACCATGACTGGCAATCTCATGACCATCTTCTAATACACGCTCGATGATATGCGGGGTCTTTTCAGCAGCGGCGGCACAGGTAAACGTGGTGATAGGAATACCATAATCTTTAAAGACATCTAACACACGCCACACGCCGACACGGCTACCGTACTCAAAAGCAGATTCAATAGATTGGTGACGATTATTAAATTCTGGTGTGCCTAAGATATCAGACAAAAAACGCTCTGATTGTCCATCGCCATGAATGATGCTATTTTCTGCACCTTCTTCGATGTTTAATACAAACTGTACGGCGATTTTTGCGCCGCCTGGCCAGTTCGCTTTTGGTGGCTTGCCACCGTAGCCTTTTAGGTCGCGGGGATACGTACTCAGATCAAAATCACTGATGATTTTTTTGCTCATTGTTTATGTTCCTATATCTCTTAGAGCCTTAGATATTTATTTGAATATTGCTCATAAAGGACAGTTATTTTTTATCAAAAATTAAAGTGATGATGCATAGGCCACGAGCTGTTGGCGCTCCGCATCCGTCAGCTGAGTAATATTACCAAGCGGCATATAGCCAGTCTGTACCGCAGTGACGATTTTCGCTTTATGAATTTTTAAGTCTTCTGGTGTTTGCAAAATGATTCCTGCTGGCGGCGCGGCAAAGCCTTGCTGTGTTGGTTGCACAGCATGACAAGTACTGCAGCGTGTATGCACGACATCCATCATAGCGTCATCTGCCGAAGCGCTCACTGGTACTGCTTCAGCAGTGGCAGTATCCGTACTAGCATTATTACTAGCAGCAGCATTTGCACCAGTAATAGCGCTTGTAGATGTTGGGGTACTATTGGTTGTTGTAGGCGATACTGCATTAGTAGTAGGCATTGCAGGCACTGGCTCAATCGGTTCAGGTCGCATCCAGATAATCAATAATACTGTCAGTATCGCTGGAATAACCAAGTAGCGTGGTTTTTTATGGCCTAAGTGCTTTTGGTTAAAGTAATGACGGGCAGTCGCGGTAATGATACCGACGAAGACCAATACCAACCAACCTTGCTCATGGGCATACATCATTGGGTAGTGGTTGCTGATCATGGTAAAGATGAGTGGTAGGGTAAAATAGTTATTCATCAGTGAGCGGTTTTTGGCTTGTAATGCCACTTCAGCTACTTCTTTACCCGGCTTTTCACCGCGCCGCACACAGTCAACAAGTGCACGCTGAGCAGGCATAATACCGAAGAATACGTTACCTACCATCACTGTACCCAAGATAGCACCAATATGAATAAATGAGGCGCGATCACTAAACAGCTGATAAGAACCCCAGCTCGCGATGACCAGTAAGATAAAAATCAGCGTACTAAAGATAAACGCGTTTTTACCCAAATGACTGCGCACGATAACTTCATAAATGAAGTAACTTCCAAACAAGAAAAGCAAGCTGGTAGCGATGGCACCGATACTGGTAAAAGGCACTTTACTTGGGTCGATCAGGTAGGCAGTTGCATTGGCATAATAGACGATAGACATCATCGCCGCACCCGTCAGCCAAGTAGTATAAGCTTCCCACTTAAACCAATGTAGCGTCTTTGGCATCTCTTCGGGTTCGAGTTTGTATTTGGCAATCTCATAAAACCCGCCGCCATGGACAGCCCAAAGATCACCCGAAATGCCTTTGTCTGTTTTCCACTGTGGCGGCTTGCGTAGGCTTAGATCTAGCCACACAAAATAAAACGATGCACCAATCCATGCTACTCCAGCGATAACATGAAACCAGCGGAAAAATAAACTCAACCATTCGAGAAGATAGGCGCCCATGTAATAAATGTCCTTTAATATGACAGTGTCTTAATAAAATGTCTTGATAATTTCTTTTGATAGTATTTCTTGAAAACTAATAACAAAGCAGAGAGCTAAACAACGCCAAAGCTATGATCCGCGATAGGTGCTATAACCGTGCGCACTAAGCAGAAGCGGCACGTGATAATGACTGGCATCGTTTACTACAAAGTCGATAACCACTTGCGGGTAAAATGCTGTCAGCTGCTGAGCATCAAAATAAGACTGAGTATCGAACGTTACGGTATAGCGTCCGGTATCTAGCTGACGGTCAGTACTATCGATGGCTGTATCAAACTGCCAAGCGTCTGGTGTGACACGGCCATCACTATTGGTTGTACCATGCGCTAGTAATGCGCTGGCACCATTGTCTTGTATGCGGTGTAAGGTAACGGCGACATCAGCCGCAGGTTTGCCAAGATGAGTGTCTAAGATATGTGATGATAGGGTGGCAGACATAATGCTTCCTTTGTATTCGTGAAAAATATAAATAGGGTGAAAATGTTAGTCTAACTTTGCGACTATTATTTGCTTGTCTAAGCATTACCTAGCAATTTAGTTAAACGTAAACGCGTAATTTTATTTTGCTCAGCGGCTGCGTTAGCTAGTTCAGTAGCACGATTATTAGGTAGACGTGCTAATAACAGATCCAGCATTTGCTGTGCGCTTTTGCCCGTCGCAAAGACAATAAAAATAAAACCAAATTTATCCAGATAGTCTCGATTGCCTTTGGCAAGTGCTTCGAGCACCTCATCTGCTGCATCGTTAGCGCCTGATTGTTCATGTGCAGCGCTACTTTGTGTGTTGCGATATTTTTCTTTTAGAGATGCCACATTGCCGATTTGCGGATGTCCATCAAACGCTTCTAATAGCCTAGCCTCATCGTTTTGTACTTTGTCCCAGATAGCGTCGCTACTTGCTAGCAGTGCATCAAAGTCTGCAAAAGGGCGGGCGTCTGTAAGTTTATAGGCCCAGTCTTTACTGGTGCAGCAAGTCAATAGCTGAGCGATGGCGACTTCTTGTGTTAGTTCGTTGAATTGCGCTAAGGTTAAGCTCACGATGACATCCTTTTCTAATAGGGTAGCCCGTTATCTGTATTGGGCGATAAATGTTTGATAGAGGTTTATACCTTATGATTATTTGCATAAACTTATAGGTACAAGCAGTAATTTTGATAAGTAGCGGTTGCTTCAGCTTCATGGCTGATTTGATTAAGCTAATCGCTACTAATTTGCTTAACATCAAAAGTCGATAATCTATGTATTCGTAGTCAAAGCTTTGGCGCTTATATACGCTTTGCATAATTTCAAGTTATGGTGAACTGACAATATGAAACAGATTTGCTAAGGAAACACTGATATTTTAGCCGTCCAAAACGTATGGCAAGAAGTGATTAATGACGGCGTAATTGATTTACAGTTCCCATTTTGCTAAAACCTGACTAATTGGTCAACTGTTTTATGCGAAATATTTTTATTTAACAGGTTATGCTGATCAAATCTATGTATTTATACAAGAATACACAGCAAAATATAGCGACTATTTTGTCGAACCTGTCTCTTAAAGTGAGATACCACTGCTATGACTCAAAATAATCAAAAGGAAGAAACCTCAGTGACTGATACGCCCTCGCACCGTAGCCAACAAGCCATTCGCGCACAGAACCAAGCGCTTATCTTAGCGGCAGCTGAAGAAGAGTTTGTGCTCCAAAGCTATCGCGGCGCTACGATGCAGGGTATTGCCGATAGAGCAGGCTTGCCTAAAGCCAATGTTCACTACTACTTTAAAAACAAAAAGAATCTCTACATGGCAGTGCTGCGTTCGATCATTCAAGAATGGAACGAAGGTTTGGTAACCATTACAGTAGATAGCGACCCAAAAACAGTCATCGAAAAATTCGTCCGTACCAAGCTACATCAAGCCTTTGTCAATCCAAGTCGCCATAAATTGTTTGCGATTGAAGTTATCGGCGGTGCACCGCATTTGCATGAATTTATGTCCACTACGATGAAGGAGTGGGTACACGATAAAGCACAGGTAATGAAAGAGTGGCACAAGCAAGGCAAAATTGGGATTACTGATCCTCTACAACTACTGATTTTGATTTGGGCGACTACCCAACGTTATGCTGAATTCGAGATTGAAATCGTTGGATTAATGGATAAGACGGCGTATGACGCAGCAGATGAAGCACGTGCGGCAGACTTTCTGGTGCCTTTTATTTTAAAAGGCTGTGGCCTTGAATAATGACAAGGTACCTATTTGACAGGGTGCCTATTTAATAAGTCAGGTGCTTAATCAGCGAAGTGCATAGACTGTTACTATGCTATTTGTCTGTCTATCACACCTCATTTACGGCTAAACACTTCGATATATTTAACCCTAGCTTGCGTTTAGTCTTAAGCGACTTCTTGCGTTGGTTCTAATTTGTCTTTTGCATGCTGTGCTTTGGTATCAAACTCGATGCCATAGTTTTGAGGTAAAATCATATCAAGGGTGATTGCCACAATCCCTGCCATCGTTACCGCTGAGCCAAAGATATTTTGAAAGAACTGCGGCGTTTGTGACAGTACATCAGGGACAAAGGCGATACCCGTTGCCAGACCCAGTGAGGTGGCAATGATTAAGACATTACGATGCGTAAATTGCACGGTAGATAAGATATGAATACCAGCAGTCGCCACAGTCGCAAACATCAGTAGCGTGACGCCGCCAACGACAGGCTTCGGTAATTGCGTAAAAATAGCACCAAGGACAGGGAACAGTCCCATCAGGCATAGGAGGCCGCCCACATAGAATCCCACGTAGCGACTGGCAATACCCGTCATCTGGATCACCCGTTGTTTTGGCTAAAGGTTGTCACAGGGAAAGTATTGAATACCGCCGCAATCAGAGAGTTAACACCATCTCCTAGTACGCCGCCTTTGATGCGTTTCTCATAAAGAGGGCCTTTGATCGGTTCACCTGATATCATTGAGGTAGCCGTCAAATCGCCTGAGGTCTCGATACTGGTAATGATGTACATAAAGGCAATAGGAATAAAAGCCTGCCAATCAAAACCAAAGCCATATTTAAAAGGGATCGGCACCGTAAAAAAAGCCGCTTCAGAAACCAATGAAAAATCGATACGTCCCATAAATACGGCCGCGATAAGGCCGAGCATCAAACCGATAAAGATGGCGCTTGAGCACATGACTTTATTGTTGATGATGCTAATCAGTACGACACTTGCCAGCACACCACCGCCCAAAAGCAAGTTCGGAATACTACCAAAATCTTCAGCACCAAACCCGCCCGCTAAGTCGGTCAGACCTACCTTGGTTAATGACAAACCAATCGTGACAATCACGCAGCCTGTAACAATAGGACTCATAAAGGACTTGAGTTTGGTTATAAATTGACTCAAAAATATCTCAACAAATGCACCGAGAAATGAAACACCAAAAATAACGGATAAAATCTCTTCTGGACCACCGCCGCGGTTTTTTATCACAAATCCTGCTGTCAGTACCGCTGCCAAAAATCCAAAACTGGTACCTTGTAACGCCATGAGACCAGAGCCAACAGGACCTACTTTACGGGTCTGAATAAAGGTTGCGACGCCAGATACTATCAATGACATACTGAGAAGGTAGGGGATATGCTCTCCTAAACCTAATGTGCCACCTATGATAAGAGAGGGTATGATGATACCTACAAACGCTGCAAGTACGTGCTGTATAGCACCTAAGAATGCTTTGATGGGGGTAGGACGGTCATGCAGTCTATACAGTAAATCGGTATTCGCTGGAACGTTTTCACTCATGGTGGTTTCCTCCTAAAATAACTGCTTAGCACCCGCTTAACTGTAGATATCAGACAATGTGGTAGATCACGAGATCAAAGTCTTAACCCAATCCTTGACTTGTTTTTTATCGATGTAAACAATAGGGGTACGCATCCGTCTGTAAGATAAACAATGAAGATAACTAATATATGTTGGCTAGTATTTGAACAACCTGACCAATTAGTCAGGTCTATTTGGGGTATAGGTAAAATACAAGTCATTGCAATGTTTTTTTTGGTACTAGTGCGTTTACAGGTTTGTTACGAAAGAGGGAGGGTTAGGTAACATTGAAAAGTAGATCGAAAAAGCGAGGAGTACTGACTGACCATTGAGAACGAATAAGTACTAAGATCTATCGCCAGCTCTATTGCTGTTTTTTAATCAAAAAAAGCCCCAACCATATTCGTTACGGTTGGGGCTTTTACAAGTTTGCTTAACAGTTGATCTTTATTCCACTATAACCAAAATTGCTACTTTGGGCTTGATGACCATACGGGTGAGCGAATAACGCCTTGTCCTGACTTACCAAACGCTTCGCCACCATTAAGAGATTTGATGGTCAGTACGCCTTTGCCGCCTTGGGTCGATGCGTAGACCACGCGTTTACCGTTTGGTGAGAAGCTTGGTGCTTCGTCGATACCTGTATTGCCAAGATTGGTAGTGATAGCACCATTACTATTCATAATAGCCGCTGAGCGCCCACTCAAAAAGGCAATTTGTGTACCGTCACTGCTAAACTGCGGGCTGGTTGCATAACCACCGTTTGACACTTTAGTCGTTTGTCCTGTGGCAAACTCATAGCGATAGACTTGCGGCTTATTAAAGCCAGTTTTATCACTGACAAAAACGAAAGATTTGCCGTCTGGTGCATAGCTTGGCTGCACTTCACTGCTCGGTAAATTAGTGAGCCTTCTAGGTGTACCGCCGCTAGCGCTCATCTCATAGATATCAGCGCTACCTTCAAAACTACTAGAGAATAATATCTTGCTGCCATCAGGAGAGAACGAGGGGCTTAGGTTACTACCTGAAAAAGGTGTCAGGGCAGTTGCGCCGCCGCCACTGACGTTTTGCACGTAGATGACGGGATATGATTTTTCACGTTGTACTGAGTAGGCGATACGGTTGCCATCAGGTGACCATGCTGGTGAAAAAATAGAGCCTGTCACTTCAGTAATGGTTCTAGCGTTTTCGCCATCAGCATCCATCACTTTGAGACGGGAGATCTTTTGCTTGCCAGTTCCTGTTTCTTCAATATAAGCAATGCGTCCTGAGAAGTCTCCTGGAATACCAGTAATCAGCTCGTACACTTTGTCTGCAATGACATGACCGGCATAACGCATGCTTTCTCTATTGTTTTCAGCGGTTAGGCTTTGCTTGCCTTCTATCACGCGACCAGATTTGACATCGATGACTTCATAATCAGTGATAATTTTGCCACGATTGGTACGCGTGCTGCCGACGACCAGATACGGTATGCCCATGCTTTGCCAAACGGGTAATGTACCTGTCAGCTCTTTACTACTGTGTGGCTGCTGCGGCAGATCTTGATTGGTTACTTTTAGCTCGGTTTTACTCAAGTCATTTAATACAATCGGTGATAAGACAGAGTCACCCGCAAACGATACAAACGCGACTTGGTTTTGCTGAACAGGAATCTCATAGTCCAGTTCTAGTACAACAGGTGCAGCGAGCACGCTTTGCGATATCAGCAATGCTGAAGTGCTAGCGAGTAACGATACTAGTAGTTTTTTGTGGGTACGCATAAGTAAGTGGAGCTCCTAAAATTAGTATGATATTCATTTTTTATTTAATGAGACAAGCATCTAGATGAGGCAGCAACCTATGCGAGACAAGCCGCTTAACGTCACGTTACCAATATTATAAGAACCTAGCAACTGATTAATTGCTGCCTTTAAACTGTATGGCAAAAGTCGGGTATTTAGGGTCATCAGCATCAATCGGGAGACTGCCAGTATTGAGTACCGCTTGTTTTGCCGCTTCGTTGACCGTGTTATCAGGTCCAGAGGCCGTCACGTTGATCACATCGCCATTTTCATTGACAGTGATGGTCAAGATGGCACGTTGAGTAGAGCCTCGCGCGGCGGTAGGCGGCGTATAGTTGCGCTTGATTAAGTTGATGATTTCGCTGTTGCTGGCACCGCGACTGCCACTGGATGCAGAACGACTACTGCCCTTGGACGTACTAGAGGTTGACGTATCACCAGACATAGTAGACTGCCCATCTGATAGGCTAAAGGTTTTCCCTGCATTGCCAGAGCCGGCAGTATCAATCTCAATATTGCGATCGCTAGCAGTAGGACGTTTTATCTTTGGTGGATTGTTCTGCTTTTGACGAAACTCTCCCAGTCTTTTTTGTTCTTCTATGAGCTGATCACGTTTGCTTTGATCCACTTGGTCAAGCTCTTCCATAGCGGATTCGTCTAGTTGTGCTGCCCACTCAGCCATTTTGCGCTCATACTCTTGATTTTGCTCAAGCAGACGTTGTTGATGGTCTTCGCTCATCAGTATGGGTTGACCAGCTGGCTCCTCAGATCGTGTAAATACAGGCACGCGCTGAGAGCTTGACTGACTTGAATTTTGCGCACTGACGCTACTACCAGACACTTCTGGTTGAGCACTACTGGACGAATCGCTAGTGCTACTATCCATCTGCATCGCACTGGCTGCTGCACGGTTGGCCAATATTTGTCCTTGCATTTCAGCAAGTTGCTCAGGAGACACCATGACCGTCTCAATACTACCAGCAGTCTCAACTTCAGTGGTTTGATAGTTATAAACCAGTATGCCAATGACAAGGCCATGCGCCAGTAAGCTTAGCAACGTCGGCAGTGTTAGCCCGTTGCTTTCTGGTTCGGTAGGTACATAGACGGCAGGAGCATTATGCATGGTAAGGATACTCATGAACGTGATTTGTCAGATGGATTACTAGAATAGGCTATTATGATATAAGACATTTACTAAAGGACGCTTATCACTATAAAGAAGGCGTGGGTAGTGGTGCACCGGTTAGTAACCCAACTTTTTCGATACCTGCTTGTTGCAAGGTTGCCATGAGCGTCATGATGGCACCGTACTGATTGTTTTGATCGGCATTGATCATCACCTGTACTGGTTCAGCATTATTATTATCGCTCTGAGACTGCAGGTTAGACAATGTATTAATCAGCTCAGGCTCACTTACTGGCACGTCGACATTGCTTTCATAACTGATAAAAATATCACCCTTGTCAGTCAACGAGACAATCACAGGTAATTGGCTTTGACTCATGGTATTGGTTTGTTCTTTTGGCAAATCAACATCGACGCCTGTAATCAGCATCGGCGCTGTCACCATAAAGATCACCAGTAGCACCAGCATGACGTCAATGTAAGGTACGACGTTCATTTCTGCATTAAGAGCTTTTTTTTCACGGCCGTAGGGGTTTGGTTTCATAGCCCTGTCACCTGACCTGCATTAACTTGGGTTTCTTTGCTAATAGGTGCTTGTACGCTGGTCTCACGCTGCAGCATGCCCGTCATCTCATCACAAAATAAGGCACGCGAGTCATACAAGCGGCTCGATTTTGCTGTGAAGTGATTGTATGCCAATACAGCAGGAATAGCGGCAAACAAACCCATAGCTGTGGCAATCAGTGCTTCCGCGATACCGGGCGCTACCGAGGCGAGGGTAGCTTGCTCGGTTTGCGACAGTCCCAAAAAGGCATTCATGATGCCCCACACTGTACCGAACAATCCGATGTACGGAGCAACGGAGCCAATGCTGGCTAGCGTCGTCAGTCCTGACTCTAGCAATTGTTGCTGACGACCTAAGCCGACGCGTAGCTTGCGTTCAACACCATCGATAATGTCGTCTTTAGGTTGACGCTTTTTATGCATTCTTAGGTATTCTGAAAAGCCCACATAAAAAATCTGCTCAAGTCCTTGACGATCAGGAGAACCCTGAATGCCTTGGTATAGCTTGGCTAAGTCTTCGCCTGACCAAAACCAAGTCTCAAACTGTTGATCAAAGTTTTTGGCTGTACCAAGTCGCGCACTCATGCGAAAGATAATAACCCAGCTGAGCAAAGAGGCTAATAACAATAGTGCCATCACAATCTGCACCAATAGACTGGCTTGGGTAATAAGATCGACAATATTTAATGATTCAGGCATGTAATGGACTCACGAATAATTGACAACAGCTGGCTGGAATAGTGATATCCGAACCAGACAACCCCTAAACAAACACTATTTACTTTTTATTATTTAATACGCAGCACGTTTCTTCACTAAAAATTTGTAACTGTGCTTAGAAAAATGCTGCAACAGTAAGTATCGCGATTTAGGTATCGGTATAATAACCCCCTAGTTTACTTCTAAATGAGAGAAAGGTCATTATTAATGTGTTAAACGACTATTTAGTTGGGCTACTACTGATTCATTCAATAGTTAGTTGGATAACATGGATAATGACCGAGCAAATACTTATTACCTAAAACTTATGACTCAAACCGAATATTTCCTCAATGACGAGTAGAAAGTAGTTTTTCGAATAGCGTCGAGCAGCATGACTATATATAGCTTTTCATGTGGCTTTTCTGACCGATAGTCTTGAAGTCTCTCAAAATCCTATTTTGTACGAGATAGACATTATCAACGATTGAGTTTGTAAGATAACTGGTCTAATATGTTACGCTTTGTTACTACATTATTCTTATTGTGGCATCGTTATTTTTTCGCTGAGGTCATGTTCAATTTTAGGTAATGATGACTTTTTATTAGCCAGTCGGGGGCGACACTTATGAATGCAATTGAACGCTATTTTGGGATTAATGGTGAAAATACCACGATCAAAACAGAAATCATCGCTGGTATAACCACGTTCTTGACGATGGCTTATATTATCTTTGTCAACCCTAACGTCTTAGCCGATGCAGGTATGGATAAAGGGGCCGTATTTGTAGCGACCTGTATAGCAGCAGCAGTAGGTTGTTTCATCATGGGTATCTACGCCCGACTACCAGTTGCGCTGGCACCAGGTATGGGGCTTAATGCTTTCTTTACCTATGGTGTGGTGCTTGGTATGGGCTACGCGTGGCAGACAGCGTTAGGTGCGGTGTTCTTGTCTGGTTGTATCTTCGTACTATTGAGTCTATTTAAGATTCGTGAAGCAATCATTAATGCCATTCCAACGTCTCTCAAAAATGGCGTAGTCGCTGGTATTGGTGCGTTCTTGGCGTTTATTGCATTGCAAAGCGCAGGCATCATCGTCAATCATGATGCAACTTTAGTTGGTCTTGGTGACATGACATCATTCGGTCCTGTCATGGCTTCATTAGGTTTTGTTGTTATCATTGGTCTGTCTTACAAGAGAGTCCCAGGTGCGGTAACCATTGGTATTTTATTGGTTGCGTTGATTAGCTTATTAATGGGCTATACACAGTTCACAGGTATCATCTCTTCACCGCCTTCTATTGCACCGACGCTGATGCAGTTAGACATTGCTGGTGCATTTGATGTGGGCATGATCAGTGTTATCTTTGCTTTCTTATTTGTCGATTTGTTTGATACTGCTGGTACTTTGATTGCTACCACTAGCCAAGCAAAATTAACGGACAAAGATGGCAATATCCCGAACATGGGCAAAGCACTACTTGCTGATTCAACAGCGACAGTAGCGGGTTCTTTACTGGGTACTTCATCGACGACTAGCTATATTGAGAGTATCTCTGGTATTGCCTCAGGTGGCCGTACAGGCTTAATGGCTGTTACGGTAGGTGTGCTATTCCTGTTCAGTATTTTCTTCTCGCCGCTAGCAGGTATGATTCCAGCTTATGCAACGGCTGGCGCTATCTTTTATGTAGCCGTACTTATGATGGGTACCCTAAAGGACATTAACTGGAGCGACTTAACAGAAGCAGCACCAGTGGTCGTGGTATTGCTATTCACACCGCTTACATACTCTATCGCTGACGGCATCGCACTTGGTTTTATTACCTTTACGGCTGTAAAAGCAATTGCAGGCAAGTTTGCAGATATCAGTATCGCTGTCTGGATTTTGACTGCTATATTATTGTTCAAGATTATTTTCTTATAATGCAACGTGTAGTAAGACATTAATAGCGTCTTAAACAAGAAACCCTCCTTATCAGCTGATGATAAGGAGGGTTTTTTTTGTCAGCATTATAAGCCTATCGTTTTAATTTGAGCTCAGTATCCTTGGCATGAATGTTTAGTATTTCTGATACCAGTATTAATTAGGGTGATGCCAAACTATGGGCAATAGTAAACAAAAAAACGTAACCAAAGCGTCATGGCCAATAAAGTGCTTGTAAGTTATTGTTATTTAGATATATATTAATTTATGAAAATAATAAATTTCGTTAGTTTGAAAAAAACTTTCGTGATATTATAGCCGAGTTAAGCGCATCACCTCAATCAACGCCGTAGAGGTTTTTCTTACAGTGAATTAGCATCATAAAAGATGACAGATTTGTGATTATTAGAGCGATTTTTCGGTTCAATAAGGCGATATTTGGTCATCACACTCCTTTCACTACTAACAAGAAGAAGGCACTAATGCCGCTTAGCTTTTCGTTGTTGCCTTTGTATTGTTAACGTAGCCCGTTTAACAGTCGAACGACCTACTTAACCGTCTCCAGCCTATGCTGGATTTTTAGTTTTGTGATGGCGCCGTTTGGTCTTTTGATTATTGCTGTGAATATCCGTCAATAACCACTATTTTTTGATAGCGGTTATGAGCAGTTATACAGAACGATCAGACTTCCTAAAGCACCATTTATTATGGTTTTTAAACGATAGTTATGGAGTTATTATGAACCCAGTAGACCAGTTTACCCCGCAAGAGCCGATCTTGTTTAATCCTGTTGATATGCTGTCGCCTGAGTATCTCGCCCAGTCAGCAGAAGAGCTAAATAAGCGTATCTCACCGCTATATAGCGCCGATGAAGAACGTTGGTTGTCTGAGTTATTGCCACTTGCCAAACCCAGTATAGAAGAACGCGATGCTGCTGCTGAGCAAACGCGCAAACTGGTCGAGCACGTACGTAATGATGGTAAAGCCGTCAAGATGGTTGACTCATTATTGCTTGAGTATAGCCTTGATACCCAAGAAGGTATCTTGCTAATGAGCTTGGCAGAAGCCTTGATTCGTGTGCCAGACAACTATACGGCTGATGCATTGATTCATGACAAAATGAGTGTGGCTGACTGGAAAAAGCACATTAAAAATGACAATGGCTTTATGGTCAATGCCTCTACTTGGGGCATGATGATGACTGGTCGCGTTGTCAGTATTGACAGCAGCACCACTGCATCAGGTTTCTTGGATCGCATGACTAAAAAGATGGGTGAGCCTGTCATTCGTAGTGCGATGCAAAAAGCCATGCGTATCATGGGCCATCAGTTTGTATTGGGCGAGACCATCGAAGACGCCAATAAAAACAGCCAGCCATATCGTAATAGAGGCTATACCTATTCATTTGATATGTTAGGTGAAGCGGCTATCACGCATAAAGATGCGGAAAAATACTTCAATGACTATCTACATGCGATCAGAGCTACGGCGAACGTAAAAGTCAAAGAAGGCATGCCAAAGCCGTCAGTGTCTATCAAATTATCAGCACTGCATCCTCGCTATGAAGCCACGCAAGAAGCGCAAGTAATGGGCTTATTGCGTCAGCGCTGCCTGCTATTGATTGAAGCGGCACGTGAAGTCAATGTCGATATCAGTATTGATGCTGAAGAAGCAGATCGCCTTGAGATTTCTCTAAAACTGTTTGAGTCTTTGTACCGTGATAATTTAACGGCAGACTGGGATGGTTTAGGTATCGTTGTACAAGGGTACTCTAAACGTGCTATCGCTGTATTAGCATGGCTGGCTCGTTTGTCTACTGAAGTCGGTGATCGTATTCCAGTACGTCTAGTAAAAGGCGCTTACTGGGATACTGAGATCAAACTTGCTCAGCAAAAAGGTCTATCAGGCTATCCAGTTTGGACACGTAAAGAAGGTACGGATACTGCATATCTTGCTTGTGCGCGCTTCTTATTGTCAGATCATCTGCGCGGGCTAATCTGGCCACAGTTTGCGACGCATAATGCGCATACACTGTCATCAATCATGACCATGAGTGCACATAGGGACTTTGAGTTCCAACGTCTGCATGGTATGGGCGATGCGCTTTATGATCATATTTTGCAAGCTTATGAGATTCCTGTACGTATCTACGCTCCTGTGGGCGCGCATAAAGACTTGCTACCGTACTTGGTACGCCGCTTGCTTGAGAACGGTGCCAACAGCTCGTTTGTTCATCAGTTGCTAGACAAGTCTTATCCAATCGAAAAGCTAACAGTGCATCCATACGACAAGCTGCTTGGTAATGCAACATTGCATAATCCAGACATCCCGTTACCGTTAGAGATTTACGGTGAACGTCGTGCAAGTTTTGGCCCTAATATCTTTGTAGAGTCACAATGGTTGCCGTTCAAATCAGCTATTGATAGCCATCTGCATAAGACATGGTCAGCAACCTCTATCATTAATGGTAAAGCTGTTGATACCTATGAAGTAGATGGTCAAACGAATCAGCTTGATAAGCAGACTGTACTTGCGCCTTGGAATCATGAAGTTAGTGCTGGTGAAGTAACTTATGCCAATGCTGAAGTGGCTCGCCAAGCGATTGACGTTGCTGTTGCTGGTCAAGATGTATGGAAAAATGTACCAGCAGCTAAGCGTGCTGAGATATTACGTAAGATTGCTGAGCTATACGAAGAGAACTACGCTGAGCTAATGGCACTATGCCAAGTTGAAGCGGGTAAAACCATGCAAGATGGCATCGATGAAATCAAAGAAGCCGTTGATTTCTGTCGTTTCTATGCTGACGAAGCAGAGCGTCTAGATGACGTCGTACATGAGTTCACAGACTTGGCTGGTAAGCAGTCTCGTCAAGTGTATAAAGCACGTGGCACTTTCGTTTGTATCAGTCCATGGAACTTCCCATTGGCTATCTATACGGGACAGATTGTAGCTGCACTTGCTGCAGGTAACACCGTAGTAGCGAAACCTGCTGAACAAACCAGTTTGGTAGCTCACTTTGGTGCCCAGTTGATGTATCAAGCGGGTATACCTGCAGAAGCATTGCAATTGGTCATTGGTGCAGGCGACGTAGGTGGTGCTTTGACGGCTGCTGATAATATCGCAGGTGTGATATTTACAGGTTCTACTCAAACAGCCCAACGTATCAACCAAAGCCTAAATGATCATGCACAAAACAGTGGCGAATTGCCGGTCTTTATCGCTGAAACTGGCGGTCAAAACGCAATGATCGTTGATTCAACAGCACTGCCAGAGCAAGTCGTTAGAGATGCGGTACTATCAGCATTTGGTTCAGCAGGTCAGCGTTGTTCAGCTTGTCGCATATTGTGTGTACAAGAAGAGATGGCGGATGATTTAATCGAGCTGTTGCAAGGCAATATGGCTGAGCTGTCTGTAGGTAATCCTCTATATGCTGCGACAGATGTAGGTCCAGTAATTGATGCGGATGCTAAGCATGGTTTAGAGGCGCACATCGAACGTATGAGTGCTGAGCCGACTGCTACTATTTTGGCACAGACGCCGATGAGCTCAAGCTCAGTCGTCAGTCAAGAGAAGTCTACTTTTGTATTGCCAACCGCAATCGAAGTGAAGAGCATCGATGTGATCGGTGGTGAGCACTTTGGCCCAATCCTACACGTACTACGTTATCAAGCGCGTGATTTGAATAAGCTGATTGATGCCATCAACAATACAGGCTTTGGTTTGACGTTAGGTATCCATAGCCGTATCGAAAATACTGTTGAGCACATTGAGCGCCGCGCATTTGTCGGTAACACTTACATCAACCGTAACCAAATCGGCGCGGTCGTAAACGTACAGCCATTTGGTGGTTGTGGTCTATCTGGTACTGGTCCTAAAGCTGGTGGCCCGCACTATGTCGCGCGTCTCATGCAACTTAGCTCAGAATCAGTCAATGCTGAACAGTCAGCTGCTCATATGACAGCAACCGAAACCCAAACTACCACTCAAACAGAACTCGCATAAGGAGTAGCAACATGGCGACTGAATTCAAAAAAAATCATGCCCAGGTTTGTGAATCTTGGCGATTACTCGGCGCAGTCAACCGCGCAACGTATCTACAAGCAGCCATTCCAAAATTGGCATTGCTCACTGGTGACGCTAATAAAGCAAAGCGTTTATTCAACCATTTGTTGAGCGCTGCGCCTAGCTTGGATGAGATGCATCGTATGACAGGGGCAACAGGCGAGTCCAATGACTTGTATGTGACTGGTCGTGGTAAGACGATGGTCATCGGTGGCGAAACTGCTAGAGCCATGGCAGTATTAGGTCAGCTTATCGCGGCATTGTTGACAGGTAATGAAGTTATATTGCATTGCCCAAGCCAAGATGAGATGTGTAATGAAGCTGCTAAGATACTGCACGACACAGGTATCAGCGAAGATGTATTGAGTGTGGCTAACGATTCGCAAACAGTCACGCTTTTATATATCGATCGTCTAGCACAAGTGGCTGTCTCTGGTAGCCGCAGCGAAGTGCAAGCCATCAGTCAAGAGCTTGCCAATACTGACGGTATTTTGACACAGGTTATCAGTGTCACTGATATGGAAGGTTTGTCAGAAATGCTAACGCCTGATTATCTGCATCGTTTTGTCACTGAGCGAGTCAAGACTATCAATACCACAGCAATCGGTGGTAACGCGAGCTTGCTTGAGCTTGGTACAGAGTAGAAGAACTGCATTAATTACGAATCCGCTTAGCTTTTATACCAACTTTCATAAAGACTAAGCCGTGTTTGGTAGCGCTATAAATGCCAAACTAGTAACTGTATAAGATGTATAAGAAAAAACCACTATCTGAGTAATTATCAGATAGCGGTTTTTTTTATTTGCGCTGTTTGGCTGAAATTTGATTATGGAATTTTATTCGGCAATATCCACCCATACCCAGCCGTTCTCTAGCCATTCGCTCAAATCATCTGCATCAACATCGGTGATGTCTCTATGTTGTAATGCTTCACCATTGGCCAAGCGTACTAGTACTGCTATCGCCGCTTCATCGAGCCCATCGATACGTTGACCATTGGCATATAGCACGGTGCCATCAGTGGTCTGGCTATAGAGTAGGCGGTTGCTATAGTCCGCCTGCAATGTGGCCCCTTCTGATAGCGCTTGCATTAGCTCATCGGTATCTAACGTCTCTTCTGGCATCAGCGCATCATATTGACGTTTACTAACCACTTCTGAGACTGCTTGGCGAATCATATCATCACCGCGATCAGATTGTAGCATCTCTAGCAATTGCGCCTTGATAGCCGCAATGCTATCTGATTGCAATTCACCTGACGCTTGTAGCGCTTGCGGTAGTAGCATCGGGATAAATAACTTGCTGTCATTGGTTGCGATATCGGCCACACTATCGATGATTTGCATCAGGTTTGGACGACGACATCCAAACGAGAAAGTCAGACAGTCATCTTGTGCCACACCGAAATGCGATAATTTCGGTGGTACATAAAGCACATCACCCGCTTCTAGTATCTCATCAAAAATAAGCTCGCCCATGTCGTCGAACAAGCGTAAAGGCTCATCAGCAACAAACTCTGTCTGGTCATCACAGAATTTGCCTAACTGCCAACGTCTAGAGCCATAGCCTTGTGCCAAAAATACATCGTAGTCGTCATAATGCTTACCGACCGAACCACCTGCTGGTGCGTAAGATACCATGATGTCATCGCGCTGCCACTGCGGAATAAAGTCAAATGCTTGCCACAATTGGCCAAGCTCTGGTGACCACTGCTCAAGATTCTGCACCAATACGGTCCATTGCTCTGGTAGGTTTTCAAAATCAGTCTCATTCAGTGGGCTTTTTTTGAGTTGCCACTGTGCCTGACCTTCTTTTTTACTGGCTGCTTGAGTCAGCAGTCTTGCGCTAGCATCTTCTTCAAGTGCAAGACCAATCATGTCATCTGGCTCAAACATATCAACTAGCTGCGGCAACCCTTGCTTAATAAGCAGTGGCTTCTTTTGCCAGTATTCAGTCAGGAATTGCTTAGGCGTGATAGAGTCGGGTAAACAAAGAGGAATAGAAGTCATTGATAAATCCATATTTTGGCGGTGTACAAGATTAATAATAAGGGATGCTTTATAGGAAGGTTTTAATAGTTTAAGATTGTCATCTATTTGATGTCTATTATTTTGGTGACGTTTATATAGTACATGTAAGCAATAACGATTATCAAAATAATAGCTGTCATTAGAGCATCCACTCAGTCGTAGGAACGTTATGAAAAAGTTGCATTTTGTTGTCATCATCGCTAGCGTGTTTTTGCTACAAGCTTGTGTCCATAAAATCGTCACAGTACCCGCAAAAATCGCTTATAAAGCTACCAAAGGCGTGGTCAAAGGAACCGTTGCTGTAGGTAAAGCCATCATACCAGGCGACAGTGATGACGATGATGATAAAAAATAAAACCTTACTTATCGACTATGGGTTTTGAATCAAAAGCAATCGAATCAAAACCAGTCATAGTATTCAAAGTAAGGTTACTGTTTATTTAGACAATAGCTATCAAGATAGGAGCGAGTAAATAATACTAGGCGCTCCTACCTTTCTAGTCCGATCTTATTACAAGTATACTCTTATCAGTTATTAAAGCTTGGCAATCCATTCTTTAATAGCGCGTGCTTGCTCAGCGGCATTACCAATATAAGTGGCAGGCGTCAATGCACGTAGACGTTCTTTATCCGCATCACTAACTGCCGATAGCTCATCGCTTTCGACGAACGTTAGCATGGCTTCACGAGTCATGGCATTACCACGAGTCAAGGCTTTTAGCTTTTCATACGGGTTTTCAACGCGGTAGCGACGCATGACCGTTTGAATCGGCTCTGCCAATACTTCTTGCGCTTGATTCAAGTCATCATTTAAACGCTGTGCATTTAGCTCAAGTTTACCCACACCTTTTAGGCAAGCATCAAACGCAATCATGCTCTGTGCTAGACCAACACCGATATTACGCAGCACCGTTGAGTCAGATAGGTCACGCTGCATACGTGAAATTGGTAGCTTCTCACCCAAATGGGCTAGCATAGCGTTGGCAACGCCTAAGTTACCTTCAGAGTTTTCAAAGTCAATTGGGTTAACTTTGTGCGGCATAGTAGAAGAGCCAACTTCACCGTCTTTTAGGCGCTGTTTAAAATAGCCTAAGCTAATATATTGCCAAATATCACGGTTGAAGTCGATCAAGATTGTATTGAAGCGTTTAACAGCATCAAACAACTCAGCGATATAATCGTGCGGCTCAATCTGAGTCGTATAAGGGTTAAATGTTAACTCTAAACGCTGATTGATGAATGATTCAGCGTGAGTCTGCCAGTCAACATCAGGGTATGCTGAAAAATGGGCATTGTAGTTACCAACGGCGCCGTTAATCTTACCTAACAACTCTACTTGACCGATTTGCTTGATTTGACGAGCTAGGCGATAGGCCACGTTTGCCATCTCTTTACCCAGTGTTGTTGGACTGGCTGTCTGACCATGCGTACGTGATAGCATTGGTTGGTCAGCATGAGCAATAGATAAGTCAACGATACTATCAGTCAGTTGCTGCATTTTGGCAACGACGAGCTCACGGCTGTCTTTTAGCATCAATGCATACGATAGGTTATTGATGTCTTCACTGGTACAGGCAAAGTGAATGAATTCAAGTGAATCGATTAAGGCATCCTGACCACGGAACTTGTCTTTGATAAAGTACTCAACCGCTTTTACATCATGATTGGTCGTCGCTTCGATGTCTTTGATAGCTTGAGCATCTGCTTCGCTAAAATCATCAACGATTGCATTCAAAAAAGCGTTGGTCTGGTCATCAAATGCTGCTAATTCACCAATTGCGCTGTTGTCAGCTAAAGACTGCAACCAGCGAATCTCTACCGTAACGCGGGCTTTGATTAGACCAAATTCAGATAAATAAGGACGTAAGCTGTCAGCCTTTGATGCGTAACGGCCATCAATTGGAGAGAGAGCGGTAAGTGGGGTCATGGTTATGCCTCAGTAGTTATGAAATAAAAAACTGCAAGAGTCTGGATAAAAAATTACCATATAATAAACGACGTCGAAATCGTTGCGCGTAATATAGCAGAAATATGATATTAAAAAAGCGGTCTATGCAAATAAAGCGATGTTGACGCTCGTTAAAATCAATCTATTCACTGCATCAACATCTGTGCTTTAAGTTGGGTCTTAGGAAGCAATTAAAATCCGCAAGGTGCATCGATAGATTCAATCACGCCGCCGCCCAGACATACTTCATCGATATAAAATACCGCTGACTGACCAGGGGTGACGGCGCGCTGTGGCTCATCAAATACCACGCGCACTTCGCTGCCATCAGCATTGGTCGCAAATACGCGACACGCTTGGTCTGGCTGGCGATAGCGAGACTTCTCCATACAAATTAGACCTTCGTCGCTAAACACATCCGCAGGCGGTAAACCATCAATCCAATCGAGCTTATAGGCTTTTAGCTCGTTACTCATTAGCATCGGGTGTTCATGCCCTTGACCGACGATTAAACGATTTTTCTCTAAATCTTTTGCCAATACAAACCACGGTGCCTCTACACGGTCTTTAACCCCGCCAATGCCGATGCCGCCGCGTTGACCCAGTGTGTAATACATGAGGCCGTCATGAGTACCGATGACTTTATTATCATCAGTAAGTATCTCGCCTTTTTGGGCAGGCAGATACTGCTGTAAGAAGTCTTTAAAGCGGCGCTCACCAATAAAACAAATACCCGTAGAGTCTTTCTTTTTAGCCGTCGCTAGGTCATGCTCTTCAGCAATCTGACGTACCACTGGCTTTTCAAGCTCACCAACTGGGAATAGCGTTTTGGCGATTTTGTCACCGCCAACCGCATGTAAGAAATAGCTTTGGTCTTTGTTGTTATCAAGACCGCGTAAGAGCTGCGCAACCTCGTCACCTTCGGCATTGGTATAGTTTACACTGCGGCGCGTGTAGTGACCGGTCGCGATATAATCTGCACCAAGCGTCAACGCATAGTCCAAAAACGCCTTAAACTTGATTTCTTTATTGCACAAGATATCAGGGTTTGGGGTGCGTCCTGCTTTATATTCCGCCAAAAAGTGCTCGAATACGCGATCCCAGTATTCCATAGCAAAATTGGCCGTGTGCAGTTTCATACCGATTTTGTCACATACGGCTTGCGCGTCTGCTAAATCATCCATCGCTGTACAGTATTCGGTGCCGTCATCTTCTTCCCAGTTCTTCATAAACAAGCCTTCGACCTTGAAGCCTGCCTGTTGAAGTAATACGGCTGATACAGAAGAATCGACCCCACCTGACATACCGACGATCACATGCTTGGTGCTAGGATTTTCGACATCAGCAAGTGTTAAAGGGCGATGAGCATTAAAAGACTCAGAAACGGTTGTGCTTGAGGTATTTTGTATGGCTGACATAAAACGGCTCAACTATTTATACGTTATCCAAAGTACATGCCGACGCCAAGTATTATGTAATCACTACAATACGTAGTCTCAGCACAACAACGTCAGCTTGTCTTTTGGATCTGGTATTATGATAAAATAAACATCATATTATACCAGTTAATTGAAACTGGTGGCGACCGATGGTATCTGGCTACTAGTAAAACCACTTTGAAAATTCAGATAGTGGTTTTGAATTATTTTAATCACGTTTAATGCATCTTGGAATAATAATGATAAAAATTGGTCAAGGTATCGACGTTCATGCATTTCATAATAATGGTCAGCAGCAGCAATATGTCATTCTAGCGGGCGTGCCTATTGAGCATTCTCATAGTTTGCTCGCACACTCTGATGGGGATGTGGTCTTGCACGCATTGGCTGATGCGCTGCTTGGTGCATTGGCGCTTGGTGATATCGGGCAGCATTTTCCCGATACCGATGCGGCACATGCTGGATTGGATTCACGAGTACTACTGCGTTATGTTTATAGTAAAGTGCAAGAGGCTGGTTACAGCCTAGGCAATGCTGATATTACCGTGATGTGCGAGCGTCCAAAGTTAGCGCCGCATAATCTAGCAATGCGCGCCAATATTGCTAGTGACCTGCAAACGGATATTAGCAATATCAGTGTAAAAGCCACCACGACTGAAAAATTGGGATTTACGGGTCGTCAAGAGGGCATCATGGCCAATGCCGTGGTATTATTAGTCCCTAATGCTGTCGAACCTACATAGATTGAAATTCGTGCTTGTAATACAGCGGCAGTCGCCCCATGTATCAGCCACGTCTTTATACAATTATTTTATATAAATAATCATTTTAATGAACCGCTTTATCAATAGGAGCTTTTATGAGTGAGCAAACCCCAAACACTGCTGCAAACGACGTTGAACAATTGATCCGTGATCAAATCCGTGACAATAAAGTTATTATCTACATGAAAGGCACACCGCAATTTCCACAGTGTGGCTTTTCAGCGCGCTCTATTGAAGTGTTGACTCAGATTGGTCGTCCATTTGCGTTTGTAAACATTTTAGAAAACCCAGAAATCCGTGCAACGTTGCCAAAAATCGCGAATTGGCCAACGTTCCCGCAGTTATGGATTGATGGCGAGCTAATGGGCGGATCAGACATTATCTTGCAAATGTATCAATCAGGCGAGCTAAAGCCATTGGTTGAAGCAAACAGCCCTGCTGCTTAATACTTGAAAGTGTGAATTGGATGTCTTTAATGTCCAATTAGCCTTTGTAAGATACGAGCATAGCAAACCCAAGTAGTCATTTAATGGCTATTTGGGTTTTTTATTGTCGCTATTATTGTCGTTAGTAGCGTATCTATTCTTGTCCCCATTAGTATTTTCACGCGCCTATGTTATTAGGCTTCGTTGTTTTTATAGGATTTACCCCCATATAGTGTCCAAGATACCAGCGATATAAATAATAATTATCAGATGAGTAAGAGAGCTTTATGAATAACCAAACCAGCGAACAGTTAAACGAGCAAAGAGAAGCGGCTGAGCAGGCAGCGATTGAAAAACGCCGTGAACGTTTAAAAAATGTATCGACATGTATTATTGAGATTGCTAATAATGAGTCATACTCAGCTCTTAAGTGTATTCATCAGCTTAGTGTGGCAGGCGGCGCAACTGAAGCGACATATGTGGCTATCGAGCAGCGCATCGTTGTAGACCAAGATCCTGCAGGTGCTTATCATTTAGCGTTATTGGCACAGAACACACCAGATTTGCCAATCGATGCCCGTCAGCTTATCGAGTTGGTAGTCAACAAGGGTGATAACCATCAGCGTTTGGCATTGCTTAAAAACTTACCATTACCGCCAGTTGAGCTCATCAAAGAGCAGATTTTAGCGAGTGATGATGGTGAGGCGATTGGTCAAATGAACGCCTATCTACAGATCAATCCAGAAGGGTATGGTAGCCATCATATGCTGTCTAGTGGTCAATCAGATCAGATCGTACCGCTTAGCCCTGGTAATAATAATCAAAATGATGATTAAAATAGTAACTAAGGCGTGTCTTCAATTCACCCGATAGTCATCTAAATGGGCTAAAAATGGCTAAATCTTGCCAAACATCGTCAAATAGCTATTTAATATCCCGATATTATCTGCGCTATTTTTCTTGTTTGAAGGCAATTTATCTCATTTTTAAAATGAAGACACGCCCTAGTAAGGCAACAACTAGTAAGACAGTAACCAGAGTAGAGAACTTTTCGCTTAATTTTAATAGTTTTTGTTCTAACGTTTTTTAAGTATCAAAAAATTGTTATAATTATGGGTTATTCAGGGCGTGTCCTTAATCTGAACAAAAGCATCTGAATGGGCTAAAAATGGTTAAATATTGCCAAACTATGTCAAATAGCTGGTTGATAGCCTGATATTATCTGCGCTATTTTCCTTGTTCGACTGCAATTTACCTCATTTTTATCACCATTTTCAAAATAAGAACATGCCCTAACCAATTATGAACGACTTATCTAAGTCGTTATCTTCTTATAAATTCGACTGACGTTTATTTGCTGACTGTTTTCTTATTTGAACATAAGATATGGCAATCAGCAGCGTTATGAGTCAAGTGAGGCACACATGCAATACCCAAAACATTACGACGTGATAGTGATCGGCGGTGGTCATGCTGGTACAGAAGCTGCTCTGGCGGCTGCACGTATGGGCGCACAGACCTTATTGTTGACGCATAATATTGAGACGCTCGGGCAGATGAGTTGTAACCCTGCGATTGGCGGTATTGGTAAATCGCATTTAGTGCGTGAGATTGATGCGCTAGGCGGTGCAATGGCGCTGGCAACGGACAAAGCGGGTATCCAGTTTCGCGTACTAAATAGTCGTAAAGGGGCTGCCGTTCGTGCCACGCGTGCGCAAGCAGATCGTATCTTGTACAAAGCGGCTATCCGTCATACGCTAGAGAACCAGCCAAACCTAGATATATTCCAGCAAGCCGCTGATGATATCTTGGTAGAGAATGGTCGTGCAACGGCTGTTGTGACTTCTACAGGTATTGTCTTTAAGACCGAAACAGTGGTATTAACCTCAGGGACTTTCTTGGGCGGCGTTATCCATATTGGTTTAGAGAACTCAAATGGTGGCCGTGCAGGGGATCAGCCTTCTATCAAGTTGGCAGATCGTTTACGTGAGCTCAAGCTGCCAGTTGGTCGTTTAAAAACGGGTACGCCAGCACGTATCGATGCGCGTAGTGTTGACTTTAGCGTGATGACCGTACAGCCGGGTGATACGCCGTTGCCAGTGATGAGCTATATGGGTGATGTTTCTATGCATCCTGAGCAGGTCAATTGTTATATAACCCATACCAATGCGCGTACTCATGACATTATTCGTGAAAACCTTGACCGTTCACCAATGTTCTCTGGAAAAATCGAAGGCGTAGGCCCACGTTATTGCCCATCGATTGAAGATAAGATTCATCGCTTTGCGGATAAGGACAACCATCAGATCTTTATCGAGCCAGAAGGTCTGACCACGCATGAGCTATATCCAAATGGTATCTCGACCAGTTTGCCATTTGATGTGCAGTTAGACTTTATTCATAGTATGAAAGGCTTAGAAAACGCCCATATTACTCGTCCAGGTTATGCGATTGAGTATGATTACTTTGATCCACAAAACCTCAAGCCAACGCTTGAGACTAAGTCGATTGATCGTCTGTACTTTGCGGGTCAGATCAACGGTACGACAGGCTATGAAGAAGCGGGCGTACAAGGCTTGCTTGCAGGTACCAATGCGGCATTGGTCACTACTAATAATAGCGAGTTTGACACGTGGACACCGCGCCGCGATGAAGCGTATCTTGGGGTGCTTGTCGATGACTTGATTACCCACGGTACTACCGAGCCGTATCGTATGTTTACGAGCCGCGCAGAGTATCGTTTATTGCTACGTGAAGACAATGCAGATCAACGCTTGACTGAAACAGGTCGCAAGCTTGGCTTGGTTGACGATGTGCGCTGGCAGGCGTATCAAGAAAAAATGGAAGCTATCGCGACAGAAACCTCACGTCTAAAAGATATGTGGGCAACGCCTGCTAATGCTTTAGGTAAGCAAGTGACTGAGCAAACAGGTGAAGTGTTGTCTAAAGAGTCGACTGCCTTCGATTTGCTAAAGCGTCCGCAGATACATTTTGCTGATATCGCCGCTATAACTGACTCGACCGTTGATGCACAAGTGGGTGAGCAGATAGAGATTTCTGTCAAATACGCCGGCTATATCGATCGTCAGCAAGAAGATATTGATCAAATGAAGCGACTAGAAAATACGGCGCTGCCGTTAGACTTTGATTATAGTATTGTGTCAGGACTATCAAATGAGATAGTACAGAAACTTACGCAAGTTCGTCCTGCGACGCTAGCTCAAGCGGGACGCGTAAGCGGTGTAACCCCTGCTGCCATTCAATTGTTGGCGATGACGGTTAAAAAGCATAAAAAAGCAAAAGCTGCATTGGACTCATAATAGCTATGCAATAAAGCCTTTTATAATAAAGCACTTATAGTATAAAAAGCCCGTAACGACATTTCGTTACGGGCTTTTGTTTGTCAAAAAAACAGTCAGTTTTAAAAGAAAGTCACCTGTAACCTTGTCCTACTTGCTACTTTGTCTCTATACTAGGTCAGTAAATTTTCTTACTACTTGTTAATTTGTCTCGCTGATGTCCATATATTGATGGGCTTGTCACCGAACTGAGTCTACTTATGATTGATGCTATTGTTTTTGCTATTACCATTGTCTTACCCAACCTTGCCTTAATGTGGTTGGGTTTTTTTATGCAACGACGCGGTGAGGCAAGCCAAACTTTTATCGATCAGGCATCAAGTTTTGTCTTTAATTATTGCTTGCCGTGTTTATTGTTTTTTAGCGTGGTTGATAGCGACGTCGATTATGGTAAGCAAATTACGCTTATTCTTGTTGGTATCTTGGTGACGTTTATATTGTTTATTGGCGCAGAGTTTTATGCCAAACGCTTCGTCAAGCGTCCTGAAGACCAAGGTGTGTTTGTACAAGGCGTATTCCGTAGCAACATGGCCATCATTGGCCTTGCAACCGTGGCCAATGCTTATGGCGTACAAGGATTAAGTATCGGCGCTGTCTATATGGGCGTGGTGACGATACTGTTTAATATCTTAGCAGTCATTACTCTAAGCCGCGTATCCAAAAGCGTGGATGACACATGGGTTAGTCGCGGTACGATGATTGTGAAAAAGTTACTGACCAACCCTCTAATTTTGGCATTGGTTGGGGCATTCGTCTATAAAGCACTGCCATTGCCACCACTTACAGGGGTGATTCATACGACTGGCGACTTATTAGCAGCGGTGGCTCTGCCGTTAGCCCTGATCTGTGCGGGTGCTAGTATTAACCTAAAGTCTATGTTGCATCCTTCGGGCTTATCCATGCAGGCAAGTATTGGTCGGATTGTCATTGCACCATTGATTGCGATCGCTGTTGGGCTCGGGTTTGGGTTGTCAGGTGTGCATATGGGGGTGTTGTTTTTGATGGTAGCATCACCAACAGCTGCAGCCAGCTATGTCATGGCAAAAGCAATGGGTGGTAATGATGTATTGGCGGCTAATATTTTGGCATTTACCACTGTTGTCGGCATGTTTGGTATGGCGATTGGGGCAGCGACGTTACGTGCCCTTGGATTAATGTAATACAGATTTTATACTATCTTTAAATAAGTAAGTACTTTCGCCTTATCTAATTTTAACAGCATTAAAAAAGCCCTCTTTTCAAATAAGAAAAGAGGGCTTCTGGTATTAATCTAGCGTTCGCTATTACGCTTGTCTTCACGGCGCTGCTTGCGCTTTGGACTAGTACGATAGGTTAAATAACCACCGATAGCCATAACTGCAAGAAAGGCGACGATATACATAAATATCGACGAGCCAATCATGAGCGATGCACCGATAATGGGAGTTGCTTCCATGTCAAAAATCCAGTTAAGGTTCATCAATAATTATGCAAGTGTCTCATTTCATTGTAAAGTAAATAAGTTTAGCTCCGGTGTAAGTTCAAGTGAACGGATACGGGCAGCTTGGTCATATATATTGGCCGTCACAATCAGCTCATCTGGCTGATAGGTTGCCAAAAACGCAGCGAGTCTTGGTTTGACCGTGTCGACAGAGCCAATGAATGATACTGACAATGCATTGTCTACCATCATTTTCTCTGCTTGACTCCAGATACTGTCCATATCGTGGGTAGGCTTAGGCATTTGACCTGTTTCGCCACGACGCAGACGTACAAAACTCTGCTGTGCTGAAGTAAAATGATACTCGGCGGTCGCATCATCATCAGCCAGCAATAAGTTTGCAGCTAGCATCACATAAGGCTTATCTAGATAGACAGACGGTTTAAACTGTTCACGGTAAGCCTCAATTGCTTGCCCAAGCATTTGCGGGGCGAAGTGAGAGGCAAACACATAAGGTAGTCCTAAATGTGCAGCCAAAGTCGCACCAAATAGAGAAGAGCCTAATATCCAAATCGGTATGCCTGATTTTGCGCCAGGGAATGCCTGTACAGGGCTGCCATCTGTATCATTACCTAAGAAATACATCAGCTCTTGCACATCTTGTGGAAAGCGTTCGGCATCTTTCATTTGTCGACGAAGTGCCTGAAACGTCGCACCATCAGTACCAGGTGCACGGCCTAGGCCTAGGTCCACACGGTCACCATATAATGCCTGCAAAGTACCAAACTGCTCAGCAATCACGAGAGGGGCATGGTTCGGTAGCATAACGCCGCCAGCACCAATACGGATACGGTCGGTTTTACTACCGATATGCGATAGTAGTACTGAGGTGGCTGCACTGGCGATGCCCGGCATATTGTGATGCTCTGCCATCCAGTAGCGGTTTAAGCCTGATTTTTCTGCTTGCTGCGCGGTTTCCACTGTTTGGGCGATGCCTTCAGCGATGGTTTTGCCTTGAGGTACAGGCGCAAGATCTAAAAAAGATAAAGGGATTTTATTACTCATAAATGTTCCAGTAGTGTGTAAATTATTTTCTACTGATATGCTTATAGACAGTGGTAGTTTCAAGTGCCGCTAGTCACTGTTAATGAATCATAACAAAGTCAGTTAACTATGTTTTTAAGCTCGCTTAACAATTATTAAGGTGTATTTATAAAGGTTATCTTTGGTCAAAATAAGCGATAAATAAACCATAAGTAGGTCATAACAGAACTTCGCGGCATTACACTATGGCATTAGAAAAAGAAGGCATTAAAAAAAGCAGGCAACCTAAGTTACCTGCTTTTCTAATTAGTCGATTATAAGATAATGATAAGTTCAATAATCACTATCTTAAGAACCAAATGCAACATTATTTATCTTGGTCACCAAGCTTATAAGCTAAGACATAATCACCAATGGTTGTGCCAACTGAACCATGACCACCTGCGACCAATACGACCATTTGCTCACCTTTAGAGTTCAAGTAAGTCATTGGCGTGGCTTGACCACCTGCTGGAATACGGACATTCCATAGCACGTCGCCATTTTTCAAATCATAAGCTCGGAAGTTGTTTTCTGTCGCCGCTGACAAGAACGCGACGCCACCTTTGGTGATGATAGGTCCACCGATACCAGGTACGCCTAGCTCCAGTTTGATAGGAATAGGAGACAAGTCTTGTACCGTACCATTTTTGCGTTGATAAGCAATATCACCTGTGGCTAGGTCAGCACCAGCGATCGTGCCCCATGGTGGCTGCTGACATGGCACGCCTAATGGTGACAAGAAGGGACCTAATTCTACTGCATAATCTGCCCCTTCATTGGCATTGACGCCTTGCTCGCCTTTATTGGTCTCTGCATCGCCCAACGTATCTCTAGGAATGAGTTTTGAGGTAAATGCCAAGTAAGTCGGCATACCAAACATCACGCCATTCTCAGGATCGACTGCAATACCGCCCCAATTAAAGGTACCAAAGTTACCAGGATAGACCAAGCTACCATTGGTTGATGGCGGGGTATAGCGACCATCATAGTTGAGCTGATTGAACTCAATACGGCACATCATTTGATCGACGAGACTGGCACCCCACATGTCTTTTTCAGTCAGTGGTTCAGGCTCAAAGCTCAAGCCAGAATAAGGCTGAGTTGGCGCTGCGTGCTCTCCCGCTATGAGATAGCCTTGCGGTGCAGGACGTTCTTTAATCGGTACAATAGGCTCACCCGTTGCGCGGTTCAAGACGTATACATCACCTTGTTTGGTTGGTACAACTAGCGCAGGCTGTACACCATCGGCCGTATCTAGATCAAGTAAGGTTGGCTGCGCAGGCGTGTCCATGTCCCAAAGGTCATGATGGACAAACTGCTGAACCCAGCGTGCTTCACCAGTCTCGATATCTAGAGCGACAACAGACGTTGCATACTTTTCTTCAGCGGCATTTCGGTAGCTACCTAGCTGATCCGGTGTGCGGTTACCCATAGGGAAGTAGGCCAATCCAAGCTCTTCATCGGCAGTAGCGACTGACCATGAATTTGGCGAACTGGTCTTATAAGTTTGGGTTGGATCATTGACATCGAAAGGTGCTGTATTGTCAGGATCACCTGAGTCCCAGTTCCAAAGAAGCTCACCGGTATTGACATCATATGCACGGATCACACCAGAAGGCGAGTTGACGTCATAGTTATCATTGACAGCACCAGCGACGATGATAGTATCACCCGCGATGACTGGTGGTGACGTCGAGTAATAGTAACCTGCTTGATTGAACGGCATGTTATGCATCAAGTCTAATGCACCATCATCCCCAAAGTCTTGGCAGCGTTGCCCAGTATTTGGATCGAGTGCATACAACTTCGCATCAGACGTTGGGATAAATATCTTGGCATCGCATTGCTTAGATGCATTTTCAAAGGTATTACCAGCAATTTTCTGTACTTGCACGGGGCTGGTCGCTTGACCCGCATAATAAGATACGCCGCGACAGGTTTGGTGCTGACGTTGTAAGTTTTCCTCTACTTGAGGATCAAACTTCCACAGCGTCTCACCAGAGTCGGCATCTAGCGCTAGTACCCAGTTGTGAGGGGTACATAAGTATAAACCGTTGCCAATCTTTAATGGTGTTGCCTGATAAGTGGTCTCACCGACATCGTTAGGACCTTTGACATCACCTGTTTGGATTTGCCATGCTAGCTCTAAATCTTTGACGTTATCGGTATTGATTTTATCTAGAGGTGAGTAGCGCTGACCATAATCAGTACGACCATACGCGCTCCATTCGCCATCTGGCGTTTGCTGACCGTTTGATAACGGGTCACCAAGGTTGGCTGAGGTCTCATCTGAGCTGACGTTTTGCTCGTCATCATTTGCAGCAGTCAAGTTAAGCTCACCGAGTTTGTCAGTGGCATTATTAGCTAGACTACCAAAAGAGAGTAGTGCACCTACGATTACGCTTACGAGCAGTCCCCAATAATACAGAGGGCTTTTCTTAACGTTGTTTATAGTTGGTGTGCTATTTGAAGCTACTTGAGTTTTAGGCCCACGCATTTTGTTGGATACCCATGGCAATAGCATGAGCAAACCAAATATAAGCGGGAAGCCAACTCGAGGTGCTAGCGCCCACCAATAGAACCCAGATTCCCAAAGTGCCCAAGCCATGGTCGCTACGATAAATAGCGCATATAACCCGTAAGCACTCCAGTGTTTTTTGAACAATAAAAAAGCTGTCGTTAGTATAATGACGCCAGCAATGAGGTAGTAAGGACTACCGCCTAAGGACAATAAATAAGCGCCGCCAATGAGTAGAGGGGCGGCAAAAATTGCCATAATGATCGCTACGAATTTTTCCATGAGCGGTATCACCTGTTTACAAAAGAGCAAGTTAATATGTATTGATATTTAGTCGCAAATCAATTTCATTCGACCAAATATCAATACAAGTGTGAATAATATATAAAAGAAACATTGAATAACGTTCTAGAATCTATTTTATCATCCACAGCTCAGTCTAGTAAGGGTGAGCAAGTCTGAGATACTTTATTTAACAAATGCTCATTAATTTGCAAATTGTTTTTGGCATAGCTCCATGAACGCACGTCCATATTGACGGATTTCTGCGTCATCACGTACCGCCATCCAACTGGTAAAGCGACCAAAATGATCGACGGGGATGGCCGTTAGGTTTTGATAATGGCTTGGCTCAAATGCCATTTCTGCGATGATACCAATACCTAGGCCTAGACCGACATAGGTGCTGATCACATCGGCATCGAGCGCCGCTAATACGATATCCGGCTCTAACCCTGCTTCATCAAATGTCTTGTCAATCGCGCCGCGTCCTGTAAAACCACCGTGATAAGTCACAATCGGATAGCTGGCAAGCGTGGGCAGATCAATAGACTCTTGACTAGCCAGTTCGTGATCACTTGGTACGATAACGCGATGCGTCCAGTCATAGTAACGATAGCATCTAAGATAATTATTATGCAGCAAGGACTCAGTGGCAATACCGATATCGGCTTGACCACGGATGACCATCTGAGCGATGGTCTCAGGATCTGCCTGTTGTAAAATCAAATTTACTTTTGGGAAACGATCTTTGAATTCTTTAACCACTTGCGGCAGTACATAACGCGCTTGAGTGTGAGTGGTGGCAATCGTCAACGTACCGATATTAGGATTATTAAAGTCTAAACTTAGGTTTTCAATGGTACGGATTTCAGCAAAGATAGACTCGATATGAGGCATAAGCGCTGTGCCCATAGTGGTCAGCCCCGTCAGGCGTTTGCCTTGGCGCACAAATACTTCCGTCTTTAACTGATTTTCTAGCGCAGCAATATGCTTTGATAAGCTTGATTGACTGGTATGTAGCACGGTCGCCGCTTGGCTTAAGTTATAACCGTTAATCACCGTATGCCATACTGTTTCTAGCTGTTTGAGCTGAATCTGCAAATGCCGTTGGTTGACCACTACGTCGATTGCCATAACTTAATCCTATTGTATAAATATACAAACCTCGTCTGTATATGAAAGTAAAAATGTCTGAACATACAGTAATAAAGTAGTGTAAAACAAAGCTATTATTCTCGTATATAATAAATAGCTATCAATTTATGATAATTATGAATATAGAATTTGTATTTTGCAATGCTAAAAAATTATCCGTTCCGTAAACGCTGTCTAGTCAGTGAAGCCATTTGATCTAACAACTCATAAAGAGCGGTCATTATTAAGCATAAAAAACTAAGCATAAAAAAACAGCTACCTTCTGAAAGATAGCTGTTCGTTAGTTATAAAGTTATTTACTACTGGTAATTAGTTGATACTGACCAACTTCAAACTTGGTTTATTTTGCAATATCAAAGCGATCTGCATTCATAACCTTGTTCCAAGCACGGACGAAGTCACGAACGAATTTCTCTAAGTTATCATCCTGCGCGTATAGCTCAGCATAAGCACGTAATATAGAGTTAGAGCCAAATACCAAGTCTACACGGCTTGCTTGCCATTTAACGTTTCCTGTACCACGTTCACGTACTTCGTAGCTATTAACAGTATTGTCTGCTGCTTTTACAGGGTGCCATGTGTAATTCATGTCTGTTAGATTGACAAAGAAGTCATTGGTAAGCACGCCAGCACGTTCAGTAAAGACGCCATGTTGGCTCTGACCGTGGTTGGTATCAAGCACTCGCATACCACCAAGCAATACGACCATCTCAGGTGCTGTCAATCCCATTAGCTGCGTGCGATCAAGCAGCATCTCTTCCGGTGATACCGCATAGTCGCCCTGAATCCAGTTACGATAGCCATCATGTAGTGGTTCTAAATCAGCAAAAGACTCAGCGTCAGTCATTTCGGCGTCAGCATCACCGCGACCTGGATTAAACGGTACAGTAATATCTACGCCTGCATCGTTTGCTGCCTGTTCGATAGCGGTGTTGCCAGCCAACACAATAAGGTCTGCCAAGCTAATGTCTTTATCAAAGCCAGACTGAATGTTGGTCAATGTCTCAAGTACACGCTGTAATTGTTCTGGCTCGTTGCCTGCCCAGTCTTTTTGTGGAGCTAAACGGATACGTGCACCGTTGGCACCGCCGCGATAGTCGGAAGCGCGGAAGGTACGAGCGCTGTCCCATGCTGTAATGATCAACTCACGACGACTAATGTCACTGTCTAAAATCTGTGCTTTTAGCGTTGCAATATCATCAGCAGTCAAGTCCGCATTACCTGTAGGAATAGGGTCTTGCCATACAAAGTCTTCGCTCGGTACATCAGCACCTAAATAACGAGACTTCGGTCCCAAATCACGGTGAGTCAGTTTGAACCACGCTCTAGCGAATACTTCATCAAAGTACTCTGGGTTGTTATGGAACTTTTCTGAAATCTCACGATAGATAGGATCTTTAATCATCGCCATATCAGCATCAGTCATGATTGGGTTGCGGCGTACACTTGGATCATGCGCATCTAACGGACGATCTTCTTCCTTAATGTCGACAGGTTCCCACTGCCACGCACCAGCTGGACTCTTAGTCAACGCCCATTCATGGTTGAACAACAAATCAAAGTACTCATAGTTCCACTCAGTTGGATTCGTGGTCCAGGCGCCCTCGATACCACTTGAAACGGTATCACCTGCATTACCCGTGCCGTTAGGGTTGCGCCAGCCTAGGCCTTGCTCTTTGATGTCAGCACCTTCTGGCTCATCTTCTAGTATCGTTGCATCACCATTACCGTGACACTTACCAACGGTGTGTCCACCCGCTGTCAAAGCAACCGTCTCTTCATCATTCATCGACATACGACCAAACGTAGTACGGATGTCTTGTGCGGTTTTGATTGGGTCAGGATTGCCATCAACACCTTCTGGGTTGACATAGATCAAACCCATTTGCACAGCAGCTAAAGGATTTTCTAATGATTCGCGCTCTTCATCACTGTCGTAACGGTTTTTGGTAGCAGCTAGCCATTCGCGCTCAGAACCCCAATAGATATCTTTTTCTGGATGCCAGATATCAGCACGACCACCAGCAAAACCTAGAGTTTTAAAACCCATAGACTCATAAGCCATGTTACCTGCCAAAATCATCAAATCAGCCCAAGACAATTTATTGCCGTATTTTTTCTTGATTGGCCACAATAGACGACGGGCTTTATCAAGGTTGACGTTATCTGGCCAGCTGTTCAATGGTGCAAAGCGTTGGTTGCCAGTATTAGAACCGCCGCGACCATCAGAACGACGATACGTACCAGCTGAATGCCATGCCATACGAATCATCAAACCACCATAGTGTCCCCAGTCAGCTGGCCACCATTCTTGCGACTCAGTCATTAGGTTTTTTAAGTCAGTCTTGACCGCTTCTAGATCTAGCTGTTTAAAAGCTTCAGCATAGTCAAAGTCTTCACCCATTGGGTCAGTCTTTTTGTCTTGCTGATGCAATATGTCTAAGTTTAGTGCGTTTGGCCACCAATCTGTCGCAGCAGAAGCAGTGGTAGTATGTGCCTGATGCATAACAGGGCAGCCACCCATGCTAGGACGCTGAGGCTCATGCGAGTTATCAACGTTTTCGCTATGGATCGTTGGGCCTTGACCATCACCCTGATCATAGGTTGTGTTAGTAGGCGCATTATTATTGTTGCTTTCGTGATCTACAGGACAACGAGCAGCATCTGGGGCAGTGTTTTTGTCGGTGGTGTTATTGGTTGAGTCGGACATGGTATAACTCCTAGGCTATGATAATCGAAAGAACAAACCGTGAATCTCGGTAGTCGTTGTTTATGTACAAAGCATAACTAAGCTGAGTGGATTTATAAAACTAATATATAAGAATTATAAGTTTTAAATTACAAATCATAAAATGCTTGATGTTTTGTTTATCTCAATCATTATTAACGCCCTTGCTTATCATCGCCAGTTAAGAGTAAACCAATAGAGTGCACCTAACCAATCAAGCCTGCGTCAGTTTTACTACTACCTTTATATTACCTATAAATAATGTCATTGTCAGACATCCTTCAAAATAGAAATTAGCAATAAAAAAGAGAGCTAAGATAACCTTGGTAAAACACTGCGGTTTTTTGCGTTACTATTAAGAAATATAAGCGATTGTACATGGCCTGCAATCGCTAAGTTAATGCAAAAACATCTAGTCAAGATAAAGGTTCTCAAGTACCATAACTGGATTTTGTTGTAATCATAATATTGGTGCAACGTAGAGCAATTTTTATCGATCCTTTTGTCGATAACTGATTCTAAAGATTGATAAAAATTGTGCGCGGTTGTGTTCTTTGTCTGAATTGTTGGTGAGTTATTATGTCTGCTGTCAAATCTGTACCGCCCAATCAACCAATTGCCAAAAAGTCATGGGGCGAGGCTACAAAAGCTTATCTCGATCCTCGTGTCATTATTATGCTGTTTTTGGGGTTCTCAGCGGGTATACCTATTCTGCTGATTTTCTCAAGTCTGTCGCTATGGCTGAGAGAAGCAGGTATTGATCGTAGTGTCGTCACTATGTTCAGCTGGGCGGCACTGGGATATTCGTTCAAATTTATTTGGGCGCCATTGATTGATGCGCTCCCTGTGCCGTTTTTGACCAAGTGGCTAGGGCGTCGTCGTAGTTGGATGGTGGTATCACAGTTGCTTATCGTGCTGGCTATTTTTTTGATGGCAAGGGTAAACCCTGTCAGTGAAGATGTCTTGGTTTATATGGCAGGCGCAGCCGTGTTGCTCGGGTTCTCTTCTGCGACGCAAGATATCGTGATTGATGCGTATCGTATTGAGCTTGCGCCGCCGTCTATGCAGTCTATTCTGTCCTCTATCTATGTGTCAGGCTACCGTATTGGTATGATTGTCGCAGGGGCAGGCGCGTTATATTTGGCTGATTATTTCGGCTCAAATGAGACGTTTTATAGTTATGAAGCGTGGCGCAACACCTATTACATCATGGCAGGGGTTATGACGTTAGGCGTATTAACGACGTTTGCCAGTTATGAGCCAACCGCTGAGACCCTGCAAAGTAAAAAGCAGAAGGGTAACTTAAAAGTATTCCTGATTTATTCTGCGCTGCTGCTTATCCCAGGCCTACTGTTCGGTGTTATTTACCTGATTAATATTTTGATCAATACAGTATTTGATAGCACAGTGGCCTTGATACCACTAATAATAATGCCAACGATTAAATTTTACTTTTTAGCATTGGTCGCGTGCGCGCCATTGTTATTACTGTACTTTATTATCAATCAACCAAAAATCATTAACAAAGCCCCGTTGGTCGCTGAAACTCGTGAAGACTACGTCAGATTAGTAGCGTTGTTTGTTTTTTCAGTGATTGCCTTTATCGCTGCTTATATATTGATGGGACAGGTCCTGCCCGAGTTTGAAGGCGCGTTTTCTAGCTTCTTTGTAGAAACCTTGCACTTATTAGTAAGCCTAGGCGCGGCGATGGCAGCAGGTTATGCCCTGGTACAAGTAGGACTGGTAAAAAAAGAAGTGGCCATGGCAACATGGATCGAGCCTGTCTTAGATTTTTTCCGACGTTATGGCAAAAAAGCCCTGCTGCTATTAGCCTTGATTGGACTATACCGTATCTCAGATATCGTCGCAGGCGTGATCTCCAACGTCTTTTATCAAGATATGGGCTTTAGCAAAACAGATATCGCCAATGCCGTAAAACTGGTCGGTGTGATTATGGCAATTGCAGGTGGCTTCTTGGGCGGGATTTTGGCTCAGCGTTTCCGTATCATGCATGCCATGATGATAGGCGCGATTTTAGCGTGTGCGACCAACCTGTTGTTTGTGGTATTGACATATAACCCAGGTAGCCTGCCAATCATGTATATGGCAGTGATATTTGATAACTTGGCTGCGGGCCTTGCGAGTGCTGTATTCATCGCTTTCTTATCAGCACTAACCTCGATTCGCTTTACTGCTGTACAGTATGCGATTTTTTCCTCATTGATGACCCTGATACCAAAAGTGATGGGTGGCTATTCTGGTGCTATCGTCGATAATATGGGTTATCCATTTTTCTTTATCTTTACCTTTGCTATCGGTATTCCAATTCTGGCACTGATTTACTTTGTCGATAGACATATTGTCATTGGCGATAACGATGATATTTACGGTGATGACAATAATGATAGCAGCGGCGGCAATGGGATAGGTGACAAGCTAAGTAAAACCAATCCTAACCTGACCGATACCAAAGAGCCACCACGAGCATCAGAGTAGGCTAAGCAGTATTTTACCTTTATCCATTCACTGTTTTTTAAGAGTTATCTATGACCGTATCAACCATTCGTCAAATCAAGCAGCAGATTCAACAACTGACGAATGGTGATACTGATAATCAGCTACCGTCATTTTGGTTAACTGATTGGTTATTGCATGTCATTGACAAGCCTGCGATAGCGTTGATGACGGATGAAAATTACCAGCTCACTGATAGTGAGGTCGCACGTTTCAATGACGGTGTGAATAAGATGCAGCAAGGCATACCGCTTGCGTACCTAACCGGACAGCAGGAGTTTTGGTCGCTTAGCTTTAAGGTAAACGAGCATACTTTGATTCCTAGACCCGATACCGAAGTACTGGTCGAGCAGGTATTAAGCTGGATAAACGTTCAGCCAGTGCAACTCAATAATAAGCGATTGTTAGATTTGGGGACAGGGTCAGGTTGTATCGCTATCAGTCTTGCCTATGAGTTAAAGCACGCTAATTGGCAAGTCGTGGCGGTTGATTTATCGTCAGAGGCGCTTAAGGTTGCTCAGCACAATGCCATGAGCAATAATGTTGCCAATGTTGAGTTTGTCCAAAGCAGTTGGTATCAAGCGTTACCTACTAACGATGAGCCGCAGTTTGACGTGATTGTGTCAAACCCTCCGTATATTGACGAGACAGACGAGCATTTGGCAGGTCTAACAGCTGAACCGATCAGCGCCTTGAGTGCACCCAATCAGGGCTTGGCTGATATCGAACATATCGTCCAGCACGCAACAACTTATCTCTGTACAGGTGGGTTATTAGCTATTGAACATGGCTATGATCAAGGGGATGCGGTTCGGCAGCTGTTTCTAGACAGTGGGTTTGAGTCAGTACATACCGTAAAAGATTACGGTGGTAATGATCGTGTCACGCTAGGGCAAGTCCAGTAGATAGTCTTTTGATAGTAGATTTCTTTGATTATAGGTTGTAGATGAATATGGTAGAAGAGATGGTACAGCTATCGGATGATGAGCTGCTGCGTTATGCTCGGCAAGTATTATTAGACGGTTGGGATATGGACGCTCAGCTGCGATTAAAGACAGCACGTGTGGTCGTAATAGGGGCAGGCGGCCTTGGCTGTCCTGCGTCTGAGACATTGGTACGTGCTGGAGTGGGTCACGTCCATCTGATTGATGATGACGAGATTGAGGCGAGCAATCTACAACGGCAAACGCTGTTTTTGCCAGAAGATATTGGTCAGTCTAAAGCACTGACCGCAGCGCATATGTTAGAGTGCATCAATCCCTTGATAAAGACTTACGGCACAGTCGCACGATTAAATGAAGACAACGCTTATGAATTGCTCGATATAGCAGCAGGCAAGCCTGACTTACTCTTAGACTGTACGGATAATTTTGCCACGCGCGACATCATCAATCGTATTAGTGTACGCTATCAGATTCCGCTATTATCTGCCTCAGCGATTGCTATGCAAGGGCAGTTAGCACTGTTCGAACCTCAGCTCGATACAGGTTGTTATCATTGCGTATTTGGCTCCGTAGTGCTCGACGAAGCCGCTGACGAACGTACGTGTGCCAATTCAGGAGTGCTGGCCAGTACCACTGCCGTCATGGGGAACCTGCAAGCCAATGCCGCATTACAATATTTAGGATTAACCAAAAATCCACTGACAAACAAGCTGCTCATATGGGATGGTAGTCAAATGCAGCAACGGCTAATGGGCTATCGAAAAGACCTGCAGTGTCCTGTCTGTAGCAGTCCTATAGTCAACTCTCTATAAATTGGATAAGGTGTCAGGCTTGCTTAGTCTACGAGTTGTAGTACTTTCACTCGCCTTCCTTGCATCCAAATTATATTGAACCGACTATAACTGTGTAATCTGATTTTAACGCATTTTTATATTGTATTGCCTATCTTCAAACATCCTTCTTATTACCATAGTTGTTTTTTATGAAAATTCATCGTCCGCATTTATTAAAGCATACTTTTAATGTCATGAACCGTGTTCGTCAAACAGCGAGCGTGGCAGGTCTGTCTGCGCTAAGAGTGGCAAAAGGTGAGAAACCTGACGCGATGCTACTCAAAGAAACCTTTGAGCAGTTAGGTACGACTTATATCAAAATCGGTCAGTTCATCGCCAGTACGCCGTCATTGTTTCCACGTGATTATGTTAAGGCTTTTCAGAGCTGCTTGGATCAAACTACGCCATTGTCTTATGCTTATATCGAGCAAGTGCTAAAAGAAGAGCTAGCGACTGATGGCAGGACGCTTGATGATACATTTGCGCATATTGACTCAGAGCCATTAGCATCAGCTTCTATCGCTCAAGTGCATGCAGCTCGTCTGCACAATGGTGATGAAGTGGTGCTAAAGGTACAAAAGCCTGGCGTCGAAACCATCATGCAGACCGACTTGGGTGTATTACATGGCGTGACCAAGCTACTTGAGATCCTGATGCCATCGATGAAGTTTGCGAGTATTGCGCCGATTATTGATGAGATTCGCCTGCGTATGCTTGCCGAGACGGACTTTATCGCTGAGGCGCAAAACATCCGCGATTTTCAACAGTTCTTAGCGGTATCAGGCAATACTCGTGTTGTTGCACCAGCTGTCTATGAAGAGCTGACCACCAAGCGTGTGCTAACGATGAGCCGCCTATATGGCGTTTCTATGGTCGATGAGTCACTCATGCGCCAATACTGTGCAGATCCTGCCCAAGTTATGGCAGATACTTTGAACACATGGTTTGCCAGTCTTATGCTGTGCAATAGTTTCCATGCTGATCTGCATGCGGGCAATCTAATGCTATTAACCGATGGCCGTATTGGATTTTTGGATTTTGGTATTGTCGGTAAACTCAAAGCTGAGAGCTGGCGTGCATGTATGGGCATGATGCAAGCCATGCAAGACAGTGATTATCAAGCAATGGCTCGCCATATGATTGATATGGAGATGACACATGGTGGCAATAAAGTCGATGTGACTGCATTAGGAAATGACTTGCAGCGTATGATGACAACCATCATGGCAGAAGATAAGACCTTTACCAGTGGTGTACCGTTTAATAGTAAAGAACAAGCCGATGAGCTCAATAAAATGATGCTTGAGATTGTCGAAGTTGGCAAACGTCATGGTATTCATTTCCCACGCGACTTCGCTCTATTAACCAAACAGATGTTGTACTTTGATCGGTTTATGCGTACGCTAGCTCCAGACATGGACATGTTTAGCGATCAGCGGGTACAAATGCTAGGACAGGATACAGTAGAGACGCCAGCGTTAGATGTATCATAGTTTTTCTAGTACTTTATGACGAATTAATATATCTAATAACTTCTCTATGTCTGCGTTTATTTATTACTGCTTCTGACTGTCTAACACAAAGGATTGTGTGCTAATTGCCGCAAAAATGGCTCTGTCATGATGACTGCTTTTAAAAGCCGTATGATCCCGACGATTACCAATGAAGCTGCCATTGCCTGTATCGGTATGTACTGCATGGCAGTCGTTATGGGTTATGGTCGCTTTCTTTTTACCGCCACCTTACCTGATATTATGGTGCAATTGTCGCTATCAACGACGATTGCAGGCTGGCTGGCATCAATCAATTATATCGGCTACTTTATCGGTGCGCTTATTGCTATGTTTGTGCCTCAGCGCTCAACGTGGCAGGCCATGACGCTGTGGGCGATTATTAGTGTTGTCACAACAATGCTACTAGTCATACCAAATATGTCGCTCACGCTATGGTATATCATTCGCTTAATCGCAGGTATTGCAAGTGGCGTGGCGATGATTCTAAGCTCATCTTTTGTGATTCAAAACCTTAGCCCTGAGCGCCGTTCTGTATTGTCAGCAGTCCACTATGCAGGTATTGGCGTTGGCATTAGCGCTTCTGCCATAGTGACGTGGTGGCTATTAAAGTTAGGCTATCACTTCGATGTAATTTGGCTAGTCGCAGGCGTCACCAGTTTACCGCTCGTATGGCTACTGTATGCAGTAAAACCAAGACGAGTACAGACTGTTGATTCGCAACAGATTGATGCCAAACAACACGTGTCAGTGCACCAGACCTATTTAAACTTTAAACGCTCCTTATATGAAGCCATCTCTGGGCACCATAAAGCGCTTGCTTTACTTTTTGTCAGCTACGTACTGGCAGGGTTTGGTTATATTAGCTCAGCAACTTTTTTGCCCGTTATGGCAGCACAACGTCTAACAACACAGACGTATGCTGGACTCATGATTTGGTTGGTCGTCGGTATTTTTGCGATGTTGTCAAACCCCCTATGGGGCGCGCTTGCCAAACGTATCGGTGAGATAAAAACCTTAATGGGGCTGACGGTATTGCAAGCATTTGGGATGTGCTTGCCAATATGGTTTGATGGTGCGATTGGGCTATATGGCAACGCTGCGATTTTAGGATTGACCTTCGTCGGTATGGTATCGATGACACTGACTTTATTTAAAAATATCAATCCTGCCTATTCTAATTTACTGATTGCTCTAGCGACGTTGGCCTATGCATTGGGGCAGTTTTTAGGACCTTTGGTGACAGTGGCGCTGGCAGGGCAGGATAGTAATTTCAATGCAGGGTTGCTTGTCGCTGCTATCGGATTAATGATCGGATTTGTACTATTGGTATGGTTTCGTCGACAGTCGCCAAAGACCGCTTAGATCGTCTAAACCATACTGCGGCTAAATACTTCTCGTAATTCAAAACTGGTATGAACTTGGGCCACGCCTTCGATACGATTGAGGCGATGCAATAAAAACTCTTCGTAATGTGTCATATCACGTACCCTGACCTTAATCAGATAGTCTTCGGTGCGGCCTGTAACAATACTACAGCTAATGACTTCCTCAAAGCTCTGAACTTTGCGTTCAAACTGCTCAAAACGTTCTGCTGTATGTCGATCCATGCTAATAGCGATAAACACGGCTAGCGGATAGCCAAGTTTTTGTGCATCGGTTTTGGTATGGTAGCCAGTGATTATGTTCGCATCTTCTAAGCGCTTTATGCGACGTGCGCAAGGAGTAGCAGACAGGTTGACACGTTCAGCGAGTTCAGTAATGCTCATACGCGCCTGCGTTTGCAATAAGCGTAGCAATTGTCTATCTATCTCGTCTATATCTGCAGTCCCTGTACTATCAATATGATTGTCTGGCATTTTTCAAGCCTTAATAGTGAATTTATTCGATTATAATATCTAAATTGTGTTTTTCCACTAAAATAACAGAAAATAAAGTAAAAGAAAGCAGGTTTCTCTCTGTTAAACTTTGATATTATTATGGTATGAACACTAGTTATCTCATATGATAAATACTGATCTAATCAACAGCTAATCGCCTAGCTAAATATATAAATAACCATATCATCTAAGGATTGATTATGTCTGACCAAGCCACGCACACTGCAGCCACAGGGACTGCAAAGATTACACCAAAAAGTGCCGCTTTTGACTTCCGTAAATACCGTCCATTTGCATTTGCGCCATCGCTGCCAGATCGTACTTGGCCAAGCAAGACGATTGAGAAGTCACCGATATGGGCAAGTGTGGATCTGCGTGATGGTAACCAAGCACTGATTGATCCGATGACCATTGAACAAAAAATGCGTTTCTTTAAGACCTTAGTAGATGTTGGTTTTAAAGAGATTGAGATTGGTTTTCCGTCAGCGGCGCAGGTAGAGTTTGACTTTGCGCGTAAGCTTATCGAAGAAAACCACGTACCTGAAGATGTAACGCTACAAGTATTGGTACAAGCACGCGAGCATTTGATTGCCCGTACTTTTGAATCATTGAAAGGTGCGAAACGTGCGGTTGTCCATGTCTATAACTCAACCAGCCGTGTACAACGCGAAAAAGTCTATGGCAAAGATAAAGCTGAAATCAAAGAGATTGCGATTGCAGGCGCCAAGCTATTACAAGAATATGCAGCAAAGTATCCTGAGACAGATTGGGTGTTTCAGTACTCGCCAGAGAGCTTTAGCCAGACAGAAACTGAATATGCTGTAGAGGTTTGCGATGCTGTGTGTGACGTGTGGCAACCACAGAATGGTCAGGAAGTTATTTTTAACTTGCCAGCGACGGTCGAAGCATCTATGCCCAATGTCTTTGCTGATCAAGTAGAGTACTTCTGCCGCAATCTAGCCCAGCGTGAGCATGTGATTGTGAGCTTGCATACTCATAATGACCGTGGTTGTGCGGTAGCAGCAGCTGAGTTAGGTGTGCTTGCAGGTGCAGATCGTATCGAAGGCACATTGCTTGGTAACGGTGAGCGTACAGGTAACATGGACATCATGGTCATGGCCATGAACTTGTTTAGCCAAGGTATCGATCCTGAGCTTGATTTTAGCAATATGAGTGAAATCGTACAGGTGGTGAGCGAATGCAATAACTTACCATTGCACCCACGTCATCCTTATGTAGGCGAGTTGGTCTTCACGGCATTTAGTGGCTCACATCAAGATGCTATCAAAAAATCTCTCGACTACAATGAAAGCAATCAGAGCGAAACAGACAATGTTTGGGACGTGGCTTATCTACCCATTGATCCTGCGCATATTGGTCGTAGCTACCAAGATGTGGTACGTATCAATAGCCAGTCGGGTAAAGGCGGCGTCGCATATATCTTGCAGCGTAATTATGGCTTTAACTTGCCACGTTGGATGCAGATTGACTTTAGCCGTGTGGTACAAAAGCAAGCTGAAGCGGCTGCACGCGAGTTGCAGAATGATGAAATCTTGCAGACCTTTGAAGATACTTACTTGCAGCAGGGTAAGTTTGAACTACTAGACTATAGCGTCAACAATAAAGGCGGCGCGGTTTACTTTAGTGGTCAAGTACAAATGAATAGCGACACCATCGATATTGATGGTACTGGTAACGGCCCATTGTCATCGTTTATTGACGGACTTGCACAGCATACGGGCAAATCCTTGCATATTATTAACTATGCAGAGCATGCGATTAACCCGCATCATAACAGTGGTAATGGTATCGATGATGATACCAATAGTGATAACAAAACCAATGCCAATGCTGCCGCTTACATTCAGTTAAATGTCGATGGCGAGGTATACTCTGGCATCGGTACTTGCAGCAGTACAGTATCAGCCATGCTAAAAGGGGCGTTATCAGCTTTTGCTCAAGCGCTAAATACAGAAGCTGCTTAATATTAAGTAGTCATTAATATCACGCAAAATTCTGTATGCTAATAACGCCATCGCTCCTTGTCTCTAGCAAGTAAAGCAATGGCGTTATTTTTTGCTATAAATACCTATGATATTCCGACTACAGGTTTATGAGCAATAGCATAATGTTACTTGTGTTTTTGGTGTCTAAGACTTACGCTAATGTATATATTAAAATATTATAAATAAAAGGTTAATTATGGAACCTATCTCATTTGCTTCATTCACGCTAGCATCTATTTTGGCTTCGTTGCCTGCGAACGGTGAGGCTATTACCAAGCCGACCATCACCACTCATATTAGTCCAGCCATCGCCGGACAGTGGGAAATAGACTTGGACAGCAGCACTCATTCTACTCACGCTATGATGACCAAGGAAGCGGAAGCTAACCAGTCAGTATTAAATAGTGCGCAAAAGCCTAACAGTGTAGAGCCTAAGGTGATGACGGGTATGGACGGCGGCGTACTGACTCAAAGTGAAGAGCGGGTCCTAAACATTCAACCAACTACTAGTAAGAACTTACTTGCATCAGTTGGTCAGTCTAACCAGTGCCGCGAGCTATATAACTTTGGTGCGGATAATGAGATGTGGTCTGTCAGTGGCAAAGAGTGGACATACGGCCGCTATCTGGTCACCCATCGTGAAGAAGGACTGCCAGTTATTGCGATCAAGACTGTTTATGATAATAATGAAGTAGATTGCTCAGGCAATCAGATCGACCAGACTGATGAAGCGTTGATTGCATTTATTAATCATGATGGCAATCAGATGCAATGGTGCGCTGATCCTGATGGTAACGAGTGCTTTATGAACTTCAATAGAGTGTTGCCATAATTAGATATGCTCGTTGTATTTTACGTATGATTGACAGCTTATTGATGACATAAAAAAGCCGCTATTAATATAGCGGTTTTTTTATGTGCTGTTTTAATTAAAGTTGCGACTAAATTTAATAAACTTAGCGAACTCTATAAGTAGTTCAGCTTACGAGTCTTTTTTAGCTTTATTCGCAGTCAGCAGCTCTCTTTCGAGGTAATGAATGTTTTGCGCTTCACGAGTGAAGTTATCATCCGCCAAAATTACATCACGATGCAAAGGTATATTGGTTTTGATACCTTCGATAATCAGCTCATCAAGGGCATGTACTGTCTTAGCAATAGCTTGCTGACGAGTTTGACCATGACAGATCAATTTACCAATCAATGAATCGTAATAGGTCGGTATCTCATAGCCAGGGTATAGATGAGAGTCAAAGCGAATACCAGAACCACTTGGTGTGAACAGTTGGCTGATAGTGCCCGGGCAAGGTACGAAAGTCGCTGCATCTTCGGCATTGATACGACATTCGATCGCATGACCTTGGATCTCAATCTCACTTTGACGATAAGACAGGCCGTAACCAGCTGCGATTTTGAGCTGCTCGACGACAACATCAATACCAGTAATCATCTCAGTCACTGGATGCTCAACCTGTACACGAGTGTTCATTTCAATAAAGAAAAACTCGTTATTTTCAAATAAGAATTCAAACGTACCAGCACCGCGATACTTAACAAGCTCGCAAGCTTTTACGCAAGCTTTTAAGATTGGCTCACGTACATCATCTGGGATGTCTGGAGCAGGTGCTTCTTCTAGTACTTTTTGATGGCGCCGCTGTAATGAGCAATCACGGTCATATAGATGGATAGCATTACCATTACCGTCACCCAACACCTGTACTTCTACGTGGCGCGGGTTCTGTAGATAGCGCTCCATATAGACAGTGTCGTCACCGAACCAGAGCTCAGCTTCTTGCTTGGCCGCTTGTACCTGACCAATTAGTTCATCAAAGCGTTCAACCACACGCATACCGCGTCCACCGCCGCCAGAAGCCGCTTTAATCAATAGTGGGAAGCCGATATTGCGGGCTTGCTCTTCAGCATTATGCAGAGTCACAGCGCCAACTGAACCAGGTACGGTTGGAACGCCAGCTTTTTTCATAGCGTTGATGGCAGAAACTTTGTTGCCCATAAGGCGAATATGATCAGCATTAGGACCAACGAAGGTCAATCCTGCTTCTTCTACTTGTTCAGCAAATTCAGCATTCTCAGACAAAAAGCCGTAACCGGGATGGATAGCATCTGCACCAGTGATTTCAGCAGCAGTTAAGATGGTATTGATATCAAGGTAGCTTTGGTTAGCATTAGGCTTGCCAATACAAATTGCCTCATCAACAAAGCGCAAGTGCATCAAGTTGGCATCAGCAGTAGAGTAGACACCTACCGTTTCGATACCTAGCGCTTTACAGGCGCGGACGATGCGCAGGGCAATTTCACCTCTGTTGGCAATGAGCAATTTTTTTATCATGGGTTCATCCTTGTCGAAGCGTCAGTCATTGACTGAGTTTCGATACATAGCATCATGTTATTTAGCATTGACGCGGTATATATACCAAAAGTCAGCCATAATGAAATAAAGTATGGCAAATATCGTTACGCTTTATAGCGTATGACAGGTTGACCGAACTGTACGACTTCAGAGTTATCTACCAAGATTTCGTCAACAATACCACTTTGAGTCGCTTCAAGCGGGTTCATGATTTTCATGGCTTCGATAATACCTAAAGTATCACCTGCCTGAACCTTTTGACCGACTTTCACAAATGGTGGGTCATTAGGGCTTGGTGCTGAATAGAAAACACCAACCATTGGTGAAGACTCAACGCTACCCGCTTTTTCGGCAGGTTTGCCTTCAACAGCGGCAGCAGGAGTAGCGCTCGCAGCCATCATAGTTGGCGCAGGCGCGTCATAGTGACGAGTTAAGCTAATATGCTCGTCGTCAGAACTGATTTCTAAATTAACCAGTTCACTTTCTTCCATAAGGGCGATGAGGGTGCGTATTTTTTCAATATCCATAGTTTTTATCTGGCCTTGTACTAAATTCGAGAAATAGTGTAACTAAATATTGTCTAATTAATTGCTAATGATACCTAGATTCAGGGCAATGAGCAATCAATGTACAGTTGTTAACTGAGAATTTTTACATATTTTGACGTAAGCCATCTTTTTAGTAAGAAAATATCTACGATTTTTCATAGTCTGTATGATCAAATGACGCTAATAATAATTATAAAACGCAATCCATGAGCAATTAGCTCAACCCCATAGTATAGTTAAGCGTTTTTGCTGATAGCGTAGACGCAAAGTAAGTAAAATAGATGATAAGAATAAACCCGTAATTAACGCCATCCAAAATCCTTGTGCGCCAACGTCAGTGAAACGCACCAGATAGACGCCAAGTGGTAGGGCCACTAACCAATAGCAGAAGAGCGTTACCCACATCGGTATGGTGGTATCTTGCATACCGCGCAATATACCAGCGACGTTAACTTGCCAGCCATCAAACAACTGATAAGCAAGTGCAAAGATAAGCAAATGCATAGACTGAGCTCTAACCTCTGGGTTATCCGTGAATGCTGCTGCCAGTTCTGGTCTGAATAGCCATATTCCAAGCATACAGGTCAAAGCGATCAATACGGTCCATACCAGTCCAGTAGCTTGCACTTGGCGCAGTGCCAATAGGTTTTTTTGACCAAATCGATTGGAGACCATGATAGTGAGCGCCATGGCGACAGATATCGGTATCATAAATAGCTGTGAGGTCACTGACAGCGCCACTTGATGTGATGCTGTTGCTAGCTCACCCAATGGACTGATAACGAGTGCGCCTAAGCTAAATAAACTGGCTTCAAAGAAGATAGAGATACCAATAGGAATACCAAGTTTCAACAGTTTTTTAATCTGTGTACGATTAGGGCTAGAGAAGCCATAAAAAAATCGCGTGATCACAAATTCGCGACGGTTTGTGAAGCTAGTATAGGCAGCCAATAATAGGACATTTATCCATAACACCAATGCTGTCGCCACCCCGCAGCCTGCACCGCCCATTTCTGGCATGCCAAATAACCCATGAATAAAAATATAGTTCAAAGGAATATCTGCAAGCAGGCCAATGATACTAATGACTGTCACAGGCTCAGGACGACCCAATGCCTCGCAATAACTGCGTAGTACGGCATATACAGCGAGCGCTGGGAAACCAAAGGACACGCCATGTAAATATTGCGTCGCTATCGGCTGAATGTTTTCTGGGACACCCATAATGCCAAGAACATTGGGAGCTAAATTAACAATGATAAAACCGATAATGCCAATAACACCTGCGGTCCATAGAGACTGCTGCGTGATATGCGGTACTTGGCCGTGCTGGTCTTGACCAATTGCTTCACCAATCAGAGGCGTGGTTGCGATAAGCACACCTGTGGCCAATAAAAACAGCGGTAGCCAAATACCAGACCCAACGGCTACCGCCGCCAAATCAAGCGCTGAGACTTGACCTGCCATGATGGCATCAACCACGCCAAGTGCGGCTTGGCAAAACTGAGTAATTAAGATAGGGAGGGCAAGTATGCCTAAACGTAAGCTGTAGCTTTTAAAATCTTTGAAAGACAATGGAAAAACCATGGTAAGCAACTTTTTATTCTTTGCGGTAATTGTTATTAAGGTAGTTATTATTAATAAACAAACACTGCTATCAATCGATTAAGATTGACGCAGCAAGGAGAGAGTAGTGCCGACGATAATACTCCGATAAATAATATGAGCAAGCTTATAATGTTGCATAAGTAGATAGGCAGAGTATGAAAATAAAAGTAAAGACACTAAAATAAAAATAACCCGTCGATCCAAGTAGTGGATTGACAGGTCATATACATAGTAAGATGGTAAAGAAGCCACACTATGATGTCAACGCTTTAGCGCCGCTATGCAGGCATTAATCTTAGGTTTTTTGTACTCTGTTTCATAGCTGATGGACTATACAATAGCCAACTCAATGAGTTTAATCCGGCAGCAACTCAAGTGTCTCCGCCATATCCATAATCGATCGCCAATGTTTGGGCTCTAATGAAATCACTGTTAATTGCTGACAGCCTTTCCTCAATAATAACGAGTCTTCCAAAGTTGGCAAAAACTTTAGCTCTGATAGTGGTAACACCTCTGTAAAAGCTTGCTCAAAGGTGAGATCGACCATATACCAGTGAGGTTCCTTTTCAGTCGCAATAGGATCATAGTGACGATGCTCAGGGTGAAATTGAGTAGGATCAGGATACCCTGCTGTAGTGACTGTCATGATACCAGCGACTCCAGACGGCTTGGCGCTAGAGTGATAAAAGAACACTTTGTCACCAACTTTCATATCATCACGCATAAAGTTACGCGCACGGTAGTTGCGAACGCCGTCCCAACCGTCGGTGCCCAAGCGTTGCAAATCTTCAATACCAAAAAATTTAGGGTTGGATTTCATTAACCAATACGCCATATATTTGTCCTTCGATTTTTTATTTATTTTTCAATTCGTTCTTAAAATTATCGAGGTTTTTATTAACTCACTTTCAAACTTGTCTTGAATAGTTTATCTTAAAAAAGCAAAGAGGACTCCACCTGACATTAGGGTGGAGGTGAATTTCGCATCACTGGTTAGCCTCGCTGGTTCTGAATGTATTGCTTAATAATATCTAGTGGCGCACCGCCACAAGAGCTTGCAAAGTAGGAGCGTGACCAAAGCACAGGCTTGGAATAAGCTGCTCTTAAATCAATAAAATCACCCCTCATTCGTCTACTTGTGACTGACTTCAAGTTATTAACCAATTTGCTTAATTGCACCGTTGGCGGGTACTGGATAAGCATGTGGATATGATCTA
>NZ_PJAT01000085.1 GCF_002836715.1 Psychrobacter sp. 4Dc | reverse complement strand
AATTGTGATTTGGTGCTCATAGTCATTCATACGCTTACTGATATGATATTCTGTCTCTTCGCCGTCTTTTTTCAATTCTTTTTTGAGTAGAGGTATAATTTGTGTCTTACAAAGATGTTGTGCTTCTGCTATAAATTTGATAATTGTGTCCGATACACCAGCATCCAAAGTATATAGTCGACTTGTACAGTATTTAACATGTCGTATATAACTTTCTTCATCTATAAGCTCTTTTCTAATGACAACGTGTGTCAGATATACAAATAGATCATTACTACCGCCATCTTCATGCAAAAAACGTTTAATAGAATAAGGATTTTGTCTTGATTTATCGGCAATACCTATTAAAAACCAGTAACGCTCACTTTCAATGACAAAGAATTTTTTACGCTTTGCCTCTCTTTTTATAATATCGGGTAAGTTATCTTGTTCCTGAAAGTCTATATCAGTAGAATCCCATGCGCGAAAGTCTCGCCCCTGAATCTTTTGCTTAATAAATACTTCTTTAAAGTATGTTTTTACGATATCAGTATTTAAGTGCCTTATACCAGGTTGTACTATAAGATTTACATTATCGATCCAAAATGCTAAATCGTATAAAAATGCTTTTTTTATACTTTCACGACTTTTTTGGTCTAAAATATGATCACCTATATCAATACGGTTAAGATAATCGATCATCGCCTCTACTTTATCAGCAAGTTCAATAGCATCATATGAATCCGGCTTGGACTCAATAAATTTCAACATCTGTATAGCAATTGCTTTTAGCTCTCGATGACGAATTGCTGTTTTAGATAACAAACTTCTCAAATCATCTGGAATGATATAAGTAAAATTTGGGCTAATGTTCCTTTTTGATAATATTTTTTCGTACACACTTTTACGACTGGGTATATCGAGCTGCGGCAAAATACTGATAAGAATGGTTTTCCAGTTACCACCTAATGCTGGGTCTATCGATTTTAATTGATAAACTTGGTATTCTGAGAGCTCATACACATACATATTACAATTTCCTTTACAGAACTAATGTTTGCACAAATGCTCGCCATCTTAGCATCTATCAAATAACTATCACAGCATCTTTATTTCTCAGGCAGCTAGTTTAATAAACTAAGGTAAGATTATGACCACCTCAAAAGTAACCTACCAAGGCAATTTACGCACCCAAGCTATTCACCTACAGTCGAATAATCAAATCATCACTGATGCGCCGACAGACAATCATGGTAAGGGCGAAGCGTTTTCACCGACTGATTTACTAGCGACCAGTTTGGGTAGTTGTATCTTAACAATTATTGGTATCAAAGCCGAAGCGATGGACATCGATATCTCAGGTACGACCGCAGAAGTTACCAAAGTCATGGCTGCCAAACCAAGACGTGTAAGTGAAATACACGTTGTGGTTAATTTTTCGAAAGCATTGGACGAGAGTACCTTAAAACGGTTTTATAAAACCGCGTTGACCTGTCCAGTAGGCAATAGCTTGGATCCTGCTATCACTCAAAATCTAGTGTTTAACAATGGCACAGACGCCTAATATGTCTACTAAGACTTTACTCATCGTCGCTCATACGCCATCGCCCAATACTCAGAAATTGGCGCAGGCAGCTTATGACGGTGCCAATCATCCTGATATAGATATCACTGTCATTTTGAAATCACCGCAGGATACGCAGCCTGAAGACGTGTTGGCTGCTGATGCGTTACTGCTAGGTACGACTGAGAATCTGGCGTATATGGCAGGGCTGACCAAGGACTTTTTTGATCGTTGCTATTATCCCGTGCTAGAAGAGAAGCAGGGTATGCCATTTGCGGTATATATACGGGCAGGGCATGATGGTACAAGCACCAAACTTGCGCTCAAAACGATTACAATGGGGCTACGTTGGTCATGGATTCAAGAGGCGCTGATACTACAAGGCGATTGGCAAGATAGCTTTGCTGAGCAAGTAGAAGAGCTTGCCATGACGTTGGCCGCTGGGGTAGAAGCGGGTATTTACTAGTATAAGTTGTTTGGTAGTCACTAGGGCAGTATTAGACAGTGCTTGTTCATCTACTGCTATCAATGCTGAGAGTACAATAGACGGTCTGGGAGAATAGTAATGCATGACGATAATTTGGAGAGTGATAATCCAAACAATAAAGTAGATATTTCTGCATTGCCGTTTTCCCAAGCGTGTGAGAATAATAAACAGCCTATTTTAGAAGTACTGCAAACAGAGCTACAAGGCTCTAATCATGTATTGGAGATTGGTTCTGGAACGGGGCAGCATAGTGTTTACTTTGCGCCTCATTTGTCACATTTAAAATGGCAAACTAGCGATGTGACTGGTAATCATCGCCATATAATCGCTTGGCACAATGCGTATCCTGCACCCAATCTATATTCGCCATTAGCGTTTGATTTAGCGCATGACTCAGTACCTGTTAGTAGTCATTTAGATAGCAATCATGTAGACAAACCTTATGATGTGATATTTACGGCTAATACTTTGCATATCATCAGCTGGGCTTTGGTGGAGCAGTTATTTGCATTAGTTGGTGATGCGCTACCTGTTGACGGTAAGCTGATTATATACGGCCCATTTAATGAAGGTGGTAAATATACCAGTGAGGGCAATCAGCGATTTGATGCGATGTTGAGAGCAGGTAATCCTGACAGCGGTATTCGTGATAAAGAAGACATCGTCAGTCTAGCAAATGCTCACCATATACAACTCTCTAAAACATATGCAATGCCTGCTAATAATCAGCTATTGATATTTTATAAGCGCTAAGTTTTAAAGCGTGAGCAAAAATTAAATAAATAAAAAGACACCTCAATGGATCGTTATCGGATCTTAATTGAGGTGTCTTTTTGTTTGGGCTTGCTTATATTATTACTTATTCGACTTGTGCCACTGGATTATTTATATTCTTCTGCTAAAAAATCTAAGTAACGCTTCCAAGAGCGCTGATCTGCACGTGCATCGTATCTATCACTACCGAACACGCTAAAGGCGTGTGGCGCGCCGCTGTAGGTAACCATCTCATGAGGTACTTTGGCTGCTTCTAAGGTCTTGCCCAAAGTCGCAAAGCTCTCTAGCGAGACAGATTGGTCAGCAGAGCCATGGAATACTAGGATTTCTCCCGTAGTTTTGTCATAGCTTTGACCAGTTGGAATATCGAATGCACCGTGGAAAGGTACAAAGGCTTTTTGCTCAAAGCCTGAGCGTGCTAACTCTAACGCGACCGTACCGCCAAAACAATAGCCCATAGTCGTGCCTTTGCGCACATCATTGCCTTGTAGTTGTCCTGCTGTTAATGCCCCTGCCAATATGCGACGCATTTTATTACGATCATCATATAGCTCCCCAGTTAGGCGTTTGTTTTCTTCGATAGAAGTGGGGCGAATGCCTTGTCCAAACATATCGGCCGCCAATACGTTGTAGCCTTCAGCCGCTAACATGTCAGCACGTTTGCGCTCATAGTCAGTTAGACCATCCCAATCATGAATCAATAAGATAAAAGGTGCATTTGGCTTATCTGCCTTGGCGTAATAGCCTTCGTATGCTTGGTCATCGACCGTATAAGTTACGTTTTTGGTCGTGATAGCAGCAGCCGTTTGACTGAACGTTAATGCCATTAGAACCATTGACGCGCCTACTAGCAATGAGTGATAAGGTTTTTTAATCGGGGAGCTTAGAGTTGGTAACATGGTAGGTAGCCTTATAGTTATATAAAAAATAGTCGCATCATCAAATCCCTACAAATCCGCTACATTATCATCCTCGCTAACCATACTAAGGTATAGCTTGCGCTCGGTTCTCTTGTAACGAAATCATTTGAATTCAACGATATAAAGAAGATAAATATAAGGCTAAAACCCTGCCAATTTATTTATCAATAGTCCTTGGTACTTCATAAAAAGCATACCTTAAAGAATAACTACATTACAAGATTCTATTGTTAACGTTTATGCGCCTTTAAGACCATCTAAAGTAGTCGCTTTATAGCATCTATAAACGTTAACTAAATATCAACAAGGTTTACTATATACGCAACTATATTTGACTTATTTTTTGGGTAGTATAAGTCCTAAGCCTATTATTCCTTTACGAATTTTAGTGCGGTATCAGTTTAACGCTCGGCAATGCTGAAAACACAGATAAATAAATGACAGATGAAGTCACCACTACCTCAAAGGATATCAAACCTGTGTAGGCACTCTTTTAATGATTTTAAAGAGCACTCTCAATCTATTAGCTAGGACTTTTTATGAATAATAATATCGATCATACGGACCCCGCCAAAGACATGAATACGGAACGTGGCAATGGTGGTGAAACACATCAGCGCGCAGGTGACGACACTAAAGTATTAACCACGCAACAAGGTGTGGCCATCGCTGACAACCAAAACTCTCTAAAAGCAGGCTCACGTGGACCGACGCTATTGGAGGATTTTGTATTACGTGAAAAAATCAATCATTTTGACCATGAGCGTATCCCTGAGCGTATCGTCCATGCTCGTGGTAGTGCCGCACACGGTTATTTTGAGCTGACAGAGTCTCTAGAAGAATATACGACTGCCAAAGTATTGACCGAAACAGGTAAGCAAACGCCATTATTCACGCGTTTCTCAACGGTAGCCGGTAACAAAGGCTCAAAAGATACACCACGTGATGTGCGCGGTTTTGCTGTGAAAATGTATACAGAAGAAGGTAACTGGGATATCGTTGGTAACAATATGCCAATCTTCTTTATCCAAGATGCGATGAAGTTTCCAGATTTGATCCATGCGGTAAAACCAGAACCAGATCGCGGTTTCCCACAAGCGGCCTCTGCTCATGATACGTTCTGGGATTTTGTCTCACTAAGTCCTGAAACCATGCACAACTTAATCTGGCTGATGAGTGATCGTGGTCTACCACGTAGCCTACGCATGATGGAAGGTTTTGGTATTCATAGCTATCGCTTAATCAATAAAGACGGTAAGAGCACCTTTGTACGTTTCCACTGGAAGCCAGTATTGGGCGTACAGTCAACTACATGGGATGAGGCAGTGAAAATTTCAGGTGCTGATCCTGATTACCATCGCCGCGACCTGTTTGAGTCGATCAACAACGGTGACTATCCTGAGTGGGAGTTTGGCGTACAGTTATTTACTGAAGAAGAAGCCAATGAATTCCCATTTGACCATCTAGATGCGACCAAGCTGATTCCAGAAGAATTAGTACCAGTGAAAGTCGTGGGTAAGATGGTACTGAACCGCTATCCTGATAATTTCTTTGCAGAGACTGAGCAGGTAGCATTCTGCCCATCGCACATGCCACCGGGTGTTGATTTTAGTAATGATCCACTATTGCAAGGTCGTCTATTCAGTTACTTGGACACGCAGCTATCACGTCTAGGCTCGCCAAACTTTGCCCAGATTCCTATTAATGCACCGAAATGCCCGTTTGCTAATAATCAGCAAGATGGTCATATGCAAATGCAGGTGCCTAAGACACGTGTACTCTATGAGCCACAAAGCCTAGATCCAACTCGTCCTCGTGAAAGCGCTAAACGTGGTTTCAACTCATTCCATGAGCAACTAGATGATGGCGTAAAAGGTCGCGTACGTGACGAGAGCTTTGCAGATCACTATAGTCAGCCACGTATGTTCTACCGTAGTCAGACAGCAACTGAGCAAGCACATATCGCAACCGCTTATGCGTTTGAGCTAGGTAAAGTAGACACAGCCCATGTACGTACGCGTATGCTTAGCCATTTGATTCATATCGATGAAGACTTGGCCAATCGCGTAGCAACGGCCTTGGGTATGGAGCTACCAGAGCCAGCTGACGCGGCTGCACCTGTTCAAGACTTGGGAATCTCTAAAGCGGTACAAACTATTGGCCTAACGCCTGATAGCCTAAAAGGTCGTATGATTGGTATCTTAGTTGCAGAAGGTTCTAATAGTAGTGAAGTTAAAAAGTTCGAAGATGCTGCTAAAGCGCAGGGTGCTAGTGTCAAAATCGTAGCGCCTAATAAAGAAGTCGTATTGGATGATGGTACACGCATACAAGCTGATGAGCGCCTTGCTGGTGGTCCATCAGTGATGTTTGATGCCGTCGTTAGTATCATCATGCCTGATCAAGCTAAAAAGCTCGCAAAAGACAGCTCTGCGTTAGATTGGTTCAATGATGCGTACAATCATTGCAAAGCCATCGCCTATTGTGGTGCGACTGATGAATTTATCCTAAGTAAACTACCAGTTGAAAAAGACGAGTTTGTGACGCCATTGGCTGAGTTAGATGCCTTTATCAGTAATGCTAAGTCTCGTCTATGGGAACGTGAGCCAAAGGTTCGTGATCTTGCATAGTCGATGAGTAGGTAATTTACAAATTATCTAAGATAACAAATAAGATATTAAGTGTTTCCTTAAACCCAGCCTAAGCGCTGGGTTTTTGCTTTTTGCTAATAAGGTGAGAATTTTCACAGATAAAAGTCATGTTATAGGTGCTAATCATTCGTTATTAATCGTTATTAATCGTTATTAATCGTTATTAATCGTTATTAGTCGCATTGTCTCTGTATACCGCCTAGCCTTTGTATATAGTCACAAGCGTTCACTCAAAGTCGTTTTATTTGTGGTGACGGGCGCTATACTAAAGATTGGCTATAAAACTGAACAAAAGCCTCACAATAATAATGACGAATGAGGTAGGGAACACCAATGAGTCTATGTGAAATTGTACGCTTAGAAGGATATATCCAGAGTAGTTATCTGGCAGTATATCCAGATAAAATAATGCTGTTAGATGGCTGCTGCCGTGCTGATGTGCCGATGGTGCTTGACTATATTAAGACAACGTTAAAACGACCCATTACTGACCTAAAAGTAGTAGTGGTCACGCATATGCATCCGGATCATGCAGGCGGTGCGAATAAGTTTCGAGAAAAGACAGGCTGTCTGATTGTCTCAGCTGATAAGAAAAAGCAGTGGTATAGCGGTATTGGTGGGCGCACGATGCACTTCGTAGATATACATCTAGGATATTATGTGGCCAGACGTCAAGGTAGGCCATTTAAAAACCTATACTATTCGGCAAGTCTGAAACCGGATATCACCGTCACAGATGGTGAGCTTGTGCCACATTTTGATGAATGGCAAGTACTAGAGACGCCAGGTCATACGGATCGTGATTTGTCTTTGTTTCATCTGCCCAGTCGCGAAGTATACACTGCTGATTTAATCATTAAGTTGCGACACAAGTTCGTAGCACCATTTCCTGTTTATTATCCTAAAGACTATGTTCAATCGTTAAAAAAAATCAAAGCATTACAACCGTCAATGGTGATGATGGCACATGGTCGAGAGCTGGCGATGAGTAAGGCAGAGTTTGATGAGTTTATCGCTCATGCGCCCAAGCACCCACGTACTATCAAAGATACGATCAGACATAAACTACTATGGCGCAAGAGAGATAACTTTCGACTGTTTAAACGTAAGCATAATAAATAGAGGTATATAAAAGTTAAGAAACTAATAGCTAAAAAACAACATTTAAAAAGCCCAGACGAAAAAAAGCCCAGTTACTAAGATAGTAACTGGGCTTTCTAAATATGGTGGGCTGTCCGCGACTCGAACGCGGGACCAATTGATTAAAAGTCAACTGCTCTACCAACTGAGCTAACAGCCCTGAAGAGTATATAAAAAAGCGATGCTTTTTAACTCTGCAAGAGAAAATTCTAACTAAAGAACTTTCTAAAACTAAACATCTTAACGATGTCTTTTAAACTTACCTTTATCAGTCTACTACCGGATAGGGTAGAACGATTAATAAAGATTAAACTAAATATGGTGGGCTGTCCGCGACTCGAACGCGGGACCAATTGATTAAAAGTCAACTGCTCTACCAACTGAGCTAACAGCCCTAACGTTTAAAGTGTTTGTATCCCTAAACGTGAGAGCACATTATATATATTATTATGACAATTACAACCCCACATGATAAAAAAAGTGTAATTCTCTTATAAAATTGCCAATTTATTCCAGTTTCTTTAAATTTTTGCCATTATATTGATATTGACTGCTCTATTTTTGGCTAAAGCGAGTCAATAATCGATTATTAGTCTCGAGAAAGTGCTTCAACAGGATCTAATTTGGCGGCATTACGTGCTGGCAAGAATCCAAATACTACGCCAATTAACGTCGAACAAACAAAAGCAGCAATAATAGAGGTTGATGAATAGATAACTTTGAAATTATCACCGCCCACACTATTAATTAATTCACCAATGGCAAAGGCCAGTCCAATACCAATCAGCCCTCCTAAAATACAGACCAGAACGGCCTCAATAAGGAACTGCTGCATGATATCGCTCTGACGTGCGCCTACTGCCATACGTACGCCAATCTCGTTGGTGCGCTCGGTGACAGAGACTAGCATAATATTCATCACCCCAATACCGCCGACGATCAATGAAATAACAGCGACTGATGAAATAAGTAGAGTCATCGTTCCTGTCGTCGACTCGATTGTTTGACGAATAGAGTCTGAATTACGCAGCTCAAAGTCATCTTTACCATGGCGACTCTCTATTAAATCAGAGATGGCCGTCTCTGCGGCACTAGAAGAGATACTGTCATCTAACAACGCCACAAAGCGGTCGATATTGGTACTACCAGTGACACGCGACATCACCGTTGTATAAGGCATATAGATGGTAGGCGTCGTCACACTGGGACCAAAGCCACCATCGCTCTCTTCGAGGACGCCAATTACGCGTCCAGGTACACTACCAACCAGTATCACCTCACCAACAGGATTATCAATATCTGAGAAAAAGGTCTGTTTAGCGTTGTCATCGATGATGATATCTTGACTACGTAATGTAATGCTTTTTGCATCAAACCCTTGGCCCAATGTTAATGTCTCACCAGTGACGTTTAGATAGTCTTCACCAACGCCATTGACGGTAGCATCCTCTTGTATACTACGATAGCGCACGCTAGAGCTGGCATTTACCTGAGGGCTGACACTGATAATATAGGGCTGATTGCCGACCGCCTCTGCATCTTCTGGTGTCAAATTGTCATCATTATAGCGGCGTCTAGGATCGCCTCTAGGGTAGCCATCATTGACGGTAATGGTATTGGTACCTAACGAGCTGATATTGGCAAGGATTTGCTGCTGAGAGCCTTGTCCAAGGCCTACGATAGATACGACTGCGGCAATACCGATAATAATGCCGAGCATAGTTAGTAGAGTACGCATCTTATGCGCGCGCATGGCAAGCAAAGACATTTTGAAAGCTTCAAGCAGTCGATCAATAAAACTACCAAAGGCACTTTTTCGATGCTCGCCAAGGATAGATTCTGGTTTTTTGTCTGTGTGCTTATAATGCTCAGTTTGATAGTCAGCGATGACATGGCCATCTTTGAGCTCAATCACACGCTCCGCTTGTGCTGCTAGTTTTGGATCATGAGTGACCATGATAATGGTATGACCTTGTGCGCTGAGGTCATGCAAAATCGCCATGACGTCTTCGCCAGATTTGCTATCGAGTGCCCCTGTGGGCTCATCTGCCAAGATAACGTCGCCACCATTCATCAGTGCACGAGCGACAGAAACACGCTGCTGCTGTCCACCTGAGAGCTGATTGGGACGGTTATTGACCTTATTGCCAAGGCCGAGGTCAGTTAGTAGCTTCTCAGCACGATTGGTGCGTGCCTCGGTATCCATGCCCGCATACACGGCAGGGACGGCGACGTTGTCTTTGGCACTGATATCACCAAGCAAATGATAGCGCTGAAAAATAAAACCAAAGTGCTCACGGCGCAGTTCTGCTAGCTGATCGGCATCAAGCTTACGGGCGGATTGACCATAAATCTTATAATCACCAGCAGTGGCTTGATCTAGACAACCTAAGATATTCATCAAGGTGGACTTACCAGAGCCTGATTGTCCAATGATGGCAACCATCTCACCTTGGTGAATCGTCAGATTGATATCATGCAAGACGCGAATGGTTTGCTCACCAGCAGGGAACTCTCTGATAATGCCAGACAGCTCCATAATGGGCTTGCCTGATGCAGGATGGTTAGCGGTATTGGTTTTTGCCGGATTACTTAAGTTATCTGAGCTGTTTGAAGGGTTAGCAGTAGTGTGTGACCCTAAGTTTTGAGCCGTGCTACTTTCAGAGCTATCTTCACTCGACGGTTTAGGAGATTGAGATATAGTCATAGCAGTGTCTTTAATAAAGGCTAATAAGCGTTATAGTGTTGTTATGAAAGGGCTGCTATGTTTAACAAGCCCTTTTTTATTCAACATAGTCAAAGCACAAGTTACATTTGAGGTCCACCAGGTACGCGGCCGCTATCTGATTTCTTACCGCTCTCTTCACTGATGATTACTTCTTCCCCTTCTTTCAAACCACTTAAGATTTGCGCGTTTACTCGGTTGTCGATACCGACTTCTACAGTACGCTCTTCTACAGTTCCGTCCTCTTTTAATACACGTACAAACTTGCCCGTTGTTGATTTGCCTTTTTCTTTAGCTCGCTTTTCTTGTATCACTGTTGATGGTACTAATAGAGTATTTTTGGCTTCGTTGACGATGATATATATCTGTGCCGTCATATCGATTCGGAATAAGCGGTCAGGGTTTGGTACTTCTACGTAGCCGACGTAATAGATAGCAGCGTCTGTCGAGCTGGTGCTACTGATCTGCTCTGGGGCAGGTTCGATAGCGGTTAATGTCGCATCATACTGTTGGTCTGGATTACCGATAATATTGAAATAAGCAGGCATACCAGCACTGACGTTAATGACATCAGCTTCTGAGATTTGCGCGTTGATACGTACGGTCGATAAATCTGCTAACGTCACCAATGTGGGCGCCGTTTGGTTAGCATTGACCGTAGTACCTTGCTCAGTCGTAATAGAAACGACTGTACCTGATATTGGTGCACGAATCGTGGTATAGCTTAGATCTTCTTCAGCAGTACTGACGTTGGTTCGTGATTTGCGTAATGCTGCTTGCTGACTGTTGATATTGGCTTCGGTGGTCGCAATCGCGGCTTTTGCTGTATCGATAGCCGCTTGTGCATTGGCAACGGCTGCTTTTGCCGTCTCAACACTGGTCGCTTGTGTGTCGTATTCTTGCTGTGAGATAGCATCGATAGCGACTAAGTCTTGCAAACGCGCAAAATCAGACTGTGCTTGTTTGAGCTCAGACTGACGGCTGGCAAGGTCAGCATACGCACTTTTTAGGCTGGCTTGTTTGCTCAATGATTCTGCTTGCGCACTTTGTAGCGCGGCTTCGCTTTGTTCAAGACTGGCTTGTTCATTGCTCAGACTGTTTTTTTGCGTGACTTGATCAATCTGCGCAATCAAATCGCCTTGTTTCACTTCGTCACCGACTTCGACGTACAGGCGTTTGACTTCACCAGATACCTGTGCCCCTACATCGACGGTATTTAACGCTTTTACTTTACCGGATGCCATGACATTGTTTTCAATATCACCGACTTCAACGGTTGCAGTTAGGTAGTTAGGTGTGGTTTCTTCTGGTTTTAAAAAAGTATAGGCCAAAGCCCCTAATGCTACGATAATTAAGGCGATAACCGCCCATTTAATAGCAGACTTTTTGCTTATTTTGCGCATGACAACTATCCAATCACAATGAAATCAAGTGTAGCTATAGTAGAGACTTCATCTACAAAAGGGAATGGAAATTAGTTTACGAAAGGTTAAGGTAGAAGAACAGAGACAGGTACAGAAAAGAAATGCTTACTAAAAATCAATAAAACGGAGATTATAGGAGAACAATATAGGGTAGTAGAATCTGAATTTACAGCGTTTAAATGTATAAATCAGTAAGAGAAGAGATGGATAACTTGTTAATAAGAAAAACAATAAAAGGTGGTGACAAGCGGGTCTGTCTTAGCGCATCGCAAATAAACGCTTACCTGCAAGCTCCAATGCCGCTTGTAATAATAGCTCCCATGCTGGCTGACGAATAAGTCCTTTGATAGCTTGGTCACAGCGGTAAAGCAGGGCAGGCCATTCGGCCGTGTGCGTTTTTGACTGACGGCGGCAGGCTTGTTGGTACAACCCTTGTTTACTACGCCAAATGCCTAATGCTTGAGGGTCTTGACCGTCCATAAGTTGAATGATTTGACGCATGTCTTTGCTGATAGCCCAGAGCACTAAAGTAGTGGGCTCATCGGTCGATTTTAGCTGGAACATGATTTTGGCGACCTGCGTACTATTACCCGCGAGCATCGCATCAGACAAATCAAACACACTAAACTGCGCATCGCTGACCAACGCTGCTTGTAGGTCTGCAATATCCAATGCCACATTATTCACAGGTTGTGAAAAGCTATTAGATTGTTCGGTACTGTTGTCAGTAGCACTATCTTCACTAGTACTGTTATTAGCAACTAGCTGCGGTGCAAACAAATAGGACAGCCGCCATAGGGTTTGATAAGCACTCAATAGATGATGCTCAGTGTGTGACATGAGTAGCTGCCAGGCCTCTTGAGACAGTCGTAAGCCAAACTTCTGAGCTTGTATTTGTAGTAGCTGTTGGCGCTGCTGCTCATTGTATAAATTGCAATCAATGACATTGCCATATTGCGCAAAAGGAGCAAACCATTTGCTGCTCTGGCTGCGTTTGTCTTGCTTAGGTGTAAGCCACAATACACTATGACCGTGTGTGCCCGCTTGTGCCTCGATCGCAAAACGTTCCAGCTCGGTGATAACTGCTTTGTCAGGTTTATGATTGCCCGTCACGATTAAAGCGCTGGCATCATCGAATAGAGACTGGCTGCCAAGCTCAGACAGTACTTCTTGCCAGCTTTTGACAGAAATTAGCTCTATACGTTTGATTGCATAGTTCTGTGCGCGCCAGTGTGGACGCAGCGCATCTATCAACCATTGACTCAGCAGTGGCTCGTCACCGTGCGCCAGCCATAGCCCTGCTACTCCAACGGAAGGCTGCAGTAGTTTTGGGTAGGCTTTTATGAAAGTATCTTGCATAGCGTGGTGTTACACAGGTTGATGAGCAGGTAATATCAATTCCAAAAATATGATCAGCAGTGTCAAGCTAGCCGAGTTTACTAGTACTTACGCTCGCTTAGTTTGCTACTCATACTTCTAGAAATGGTATCGTTTGATAATCAGAACGACTAACTCTTACGGTTGTGGTACGACGACAACGGTTGGTGTCATGCCTTTATTTATTTGCAGAGATTGTTTGGCAGCGGGTGCGACTTTAGGAAGCGAGATAGCAACGTACTGGTCAGTGATACGGCGAGCTAAAGTATCATAGAGCCAATCGCGAGTCTGATCGCCTTGCTGATCGTCAGTACTAACAGAGGCTTCGTTGTACTGATAGCTTCGCTCGACCTGAATGGGGTTGCTCAGTGTTACAGGCTTACCATTTTCCATCGTTTGATAGCTGACATCTGCAGATAGTACCAAGCGAATCTCTGTTAATACACCAACCAATTCGTAACGCTTAAAACGTACATTACGAATGTCGATAGCGGCAATAGACTCAGCCCCTGCTTGTTGGTTATTACGAGCAACTTCTTCTGAGCTCATATTACCAATAACGTCGACACCTAACGTTTTTAGGCGACGCGTCAATGGTAGTTTCAGCGGGAATGAGGTGCGATTGTCTTCGATAATGACCGCTGTTTTTTCGACGTCAAGCAGCATCGCTGAGTCGTAGCCGCGTAGCTGGAAGCCACAGCCGCTAAGAGCAGCGGCTGCACCTACCACGGCGAACATTGGCAGCGTAGCAAGTAAGACTGCTCCGAGCTTTTGGCCATGGGACTTTTTATTAGTTAGGCTGTGTGCGCTTAATTCTGGTTGCGGCTGCTCAGCTCGATGCTTGTATGACATAAACGCTATCCTCATATGATAAGAAGGCTTAGAGCACTAAGCCTAAAATACTTAGCTCAAGATACCTCAGCCTACAACCACGATGTTAACCAGTTTGTTAGGAACAACGATTTCTTTTTTGATTTCGCCAGTGATGAATTTTGCCACGCTTTCCATGGTACGAGCTTGCTCTTTTAGCTGCTCAGGATCGCTGTTTGGTGCCACATCCATTTTACCACGCATCTTACCATTGACCTGTACCACCATCGTGATCATGTCCTGTACCAGAGCACTTTCATCAACGGTTGGGTAGTCCAACGTTAAGGTATCAAGACCTAACTGCTCAAGCAGATGCTCACCAACGTGCGGCGCATATACAGATAACATAATCAGCAGATTGGTCAATGCTTCGTGTTTGACGTGTAGCTCTTGCTCATTACTTGCGTTAAAGCCAGTCAGCTCATTAGCAAGTTCCATCAGGCTTGATACTGGCGTGTTCAGTGCCAGACGATCACCCAAATCACTGTCAATCTTAGCAATCGTTTCGTGCGTTTTACGGCGTAAATTTTTGGCTTCTTTGCTTAGACCGTCTGTGTTCAAGGTAGCACTGTTAAGTGTATCAATATTGATGTTGGCGGCCGTTAGTGCTTGCATATGATCGGTTGCAATGCGCCATACTTTTTTCACAAAGTTATAAGGGCCTTTTAGCGCGTCGTCTGACCATTCAAGCGTTTGATCAGCAGGCGCAGTAAATAGCGTATATAGACGAACCGTATCAGCACCATATTTATCAATGGTTAGCTGTGGATCTACGCCATTGTTCTTTGATTTAGACATTTTTTCGATTTTACCAATCGTCACTGGCTGGCCGTCAGATTTTAAGATTGCTTTGATTGGTTGACCGCGTTCGTTGAAGTCAATATCGATGTCTTCTGCAAAGTAATAGGTCGTACTGCCATCTGCATTGACGCGGTAGAACGTACCAGCAAGCACCATGCCTTGGGTCATTAGATTGGCAAATGGCTCGTCGCCTGTGACTAAATTTTCGTCGCGCATCAGCTTATGGAAAAAACGCGCATACAACAGATGCATTACCGCATGCTCGACACCGCCAACATATTGATCAACAGGCAACCATTTATTGGCAGCAGACTTGTTGACCATGTTTTGCGCATCATTTGGGCTAGCAAAGCGTGCATAGTACCAGCTTGACTCTACAAAGGTATCAAAGGTATCGGTCTCGCGTTCAGCAGGGTTGCCACATTTAGGGCAAGTGGTATTGACAAACTCTGGTATATTTTTAAGTGGGTTACCGCGACCATCAGGTACGACGTCAGTTGGCAACACAACGGGTAAGTCTTGCTCTTCAACAGGTACCGTACCACAATGCTCACAGTTGATCATTGGGATAGGGCAACCCCAATAGCGCTGGCGAGAGACACCCCAATCACGTAGGCGGTATTGAATTTTTTTCTTAGCAAGCTCTTTTGGCTCAAGTTTGGCTAGCATTGCTTCAAATGCTTGCTCAAAGTCTAGACCGTCAAACTCACCTGAATTAACCAAAGTGTTGCGTTCAGTATAAGCAAGATTCACTTCACTATCGTTCGCTCTGGCATCTGCTTTTAGCTCATCAAAATAGCCATCAGGGGTATTGATGACTTGCTTGATTGGTAGGTCGTACTTCATCGCAAACTCATAATCACGCTCATCATGAGCAGGTACCGCCATGACTGCGCCTGAGCCGTAGCTCATCAATACGTAGTTGGCAACCCACACTGGCACTTCTTCACCAGTCAGAGGATGCGTCACAGTGAGGCCTGTATCCATACCGATTTTTTCAGCTTTGGCCAAATCCGCTTCAGCTACTGAGCCTTTTTTGCAAAGGGCACAGAATTGGGCGATAGCGTCATCTTGCTCAGAGGCATACTGTGCAAGTGGATGCTCTGCGGCAACAGCGACATAAGTCACACCCATCAAGGTGTCAGGACGAGTGGTGAACACATCTAAGGTGTTTGCTTCACCAGCAAGCTCATAAGGGAAGTGCACTTCCATACCGGCACTACGACCAATCCAGTTACGCTGCATGGTTAGTACTTCAGATGGCCAATGACCTTCTAGCTGATCCAAATCATCTAATAGCTCATCAGCATAGTCAGTGATGTTGAAGTAGTACATAGGTATGTCACGTTTTTCGACCGCAGCACCACTACGCCAGCCTTTGCCATCGATGACTTGCTCGTTTGCTAAGACAGTGTTGTCAACAGGATCCCAGTTGACCGTCGATAGCTTTTTGTAGACCAAGCCTTTTTTGTACAATTGCAAGAATAACCACTGCTCCCATTGATAATACTCAGGGCTACAAGTGGCAAATTCACGTGACCAGTCAATAGACAGGCCTAGCAATTTAAGCTGCGCGCGCATACTGTCAATATTGGCAAATGTCCATGCAGCGGGTGGCGTCTGGTTAGCAATTGCTGCGTTTTCTGCTGGCAAGCCAAAACCATCCCAGCCCATTGGTTGCATGACTTCATAGCCTTTGAGCCGATAATAACGGCTCAATACGTCAGAAATCGTATAGTTACGGACGTGGCCCATATGCAGCTTGCCACTTGGATAAGGGAACATCGACAGCATGTAACGACTTGGCTTGTCGCTTGGCTCGTTGCTTACTTCAAAGCGCTTGTCAGTGGCCCATTTGGTTTGCTGCGCGGCTTCTATCGCTTGCGGGTTATAATAATTGTTTTCTGCTTGGTCTGCTGTCACGGCGTTGCTCATAGTCGGCTCGAAATTGGTTGATACTGATTTATTTAATACGGATTTGTTTAATACTGATCAAAATAGGTGGAATTTGACAATGCCATAGCATAGCGTAATTTGGCGAAAATTGCGACGATATGATGCAGTTGCTTAATAGGTTTGACGATTAAAAGTAATGCATTCTCTATATCTAGTCAGCCTTAGGTATAATAGACAAATTAATGAATATTTATGAGGAATCACTATGACCATCACCATTTACGGTATCAAATCATGCAGCACGATGAAAAAATCGTTTACTAAGCTAAACGATCTAGGTGTCAGCTACGATTTTCACGATTATAAGAAACAAGGTATTGAGAAAGATACAGTACAGCGCTGGGTAAATGAGCTAGGTATCGAAAAAGTACTTAATAAGCGTGGTACAACATGGCGCAAGCTAGACGACAGTCAAAAGCAAGCGGCTGATGCTAGTGTGGACACCGCGATAGATTTACTCGTGGAAAATCCCAGCATGATTAAACGTCCAATTGTAGAAGGTCAGTTGGCAGATAAAGATCAAGCAGTATTACTATGCGGCTTCGATGAAGCGGAGTTTTATAAAGTTTTTTCGTAACATTGAGCTATAAAAATTAAGCTAGGCTTATTTGTTAAGTATAAAAATACATAAGAAAGCCCGAGCATTTATATTCACTCGGGCTTTTTTACATTTAGTATTGCTGGATTTTGCTAGCTTAATGATGAGTCTATTTCTCGACTGATAAGTGTACCAACCCCTTCGTTAGTGAAAATCTCAAGCAAAGTCGCATGAGGGACACGGCCATCAACGATTACCGCACTTTTGACGCCACTACGTACCGCATCAAGTGCACATTGAATTTTAGGAATCATGCCGCCTGAGATAGTGCCATCTTCGATTAAGCTATCGACTTTCTTGGGTGTTAGCCCAGTGACCACTTCGCCATCACGGCCCAATACACCTTTGATATTGGTTAATAGCATCAGTTTCTCTGCTTGTAAAAACTCTGCTACTTTGCCCGCAACGAGATCCGCATTGATATTATAGGTATTGCCTTCAGCGTCAACGCCAAGTGGCGCGATTACAGGGATAAAATCAGAGGCAATCAACATATTGATCACGTCTTTATTGACGCTGACCACATCACCGACGAATCCTAAATCAACTGGTACAGCGATACCGTCTGCGCCAATTTTTTCCATCATCAGTTTTTTTGCTTGAATCAAGTTGGCATCTTTACCTGTAAGACCAATCGCGCGCCCGCCATGTTTGTTAATCAAGCTAACAATCGATTTGTTAACGCTACCGCCCAAGACCATTTCTACGATATCCATGGTGCTTTTGTCAGTGACACGCATGCCATCGATACGGTCTGATTGACGGCCGAGCTCTTTTAGGAGGTTGTCAACTTGCGGGCCACCACCATGTACGACTACTGGATGCATACCGACGGTTTTTAACAAAACAATATCGCGAGCAAATGAGCTCTCAAGCTCAGGGTCGGTCATGGCGTTGCCGCCGTATTTTACGACGATGAGTTTATCAACAAAACGCTGGATATAGGGCAGAGCAGTGGTCAATACTTCAGCGGTGTTTTTGGCATCATCTAAATTAAGCGTCATAACAAACTCCTAAGGGCCGGTTTTAAATTGGTTGTTTTTCTACTATGTCTAATGAGACAGTTATGTGTTTTATGAGACTACTCCGCAGGAATAGCAAGAATCTGTTCTGCCAAAGCTGCGTTAAATGGTCGACATAAAGCGGCAAATGTCGCCTGAATGTCTTTTAGGTCATCTATACTGTCACCCGCAAAGCGCGCGGTCAGGCTATTGCTGGTATTTGATTGACGCAGTACGCCAAAGCCATGCGCAAAGTCCAAGCGTACACCATCGATACAGCTCAGCTTGGTTCCTACAGGTAATAACTCATACGTCTGTTTTAATGCTATTTGCGCCTTCGCAGTAGCGCAAGTACACACTGATGACTTGCATGTTGTGGCAGGCAGGCAAGTATCTTTTAATTGCTGATTAGATGAAGAATCAGTATGAGTAGACATATCTACTAGATACTGCAAGTAATGACAAAATCTCGTTAATTGCTCTACAAGTGAGCAGTCGGTAGTAGCGGTCTGCGGCATCGGTAAGTAATGGTCAGCAGTACTGACTATAGTGGGTAAGCTTTGGATGATATCTGCTAGCGGTTTTTTATCATTAGTATCATTATGAGTTTGGCCAAGCCAATGCAGCAACCGTAATGCAGCATACATCGCATCATCATAAGGGATAAAGCGGCTGTCATTAAAGATGAAATGCCCTGATAATTCACCAGCGAAGACAATCTGATTGTCAGGATGCTGCACCTGCTGGCGCATAAAGCTGCTGCCAGTCTTGCTAATCACAGGTGTAGTACCAAGCTCAGATAACAGTCTTGGCAAATGATGGGCGCACTTAATATCGAAAAGAACTTCAGATGCTAATAAAGAGTCGCTAAGAGAGTTAGGGTGTTCAGTAATAGCAATACGTGCCAATAGGTAGAGCAAATGATCGGGCGTAACTATCTTGCCGTTGTTATCAACGATCATCAAACGATCGCCATCGCCATCAAATGCCAAGCCTATATCTGCTGCATTCGAAATAACGGCTCGTTGCAATTCGTTTAAGCGGTTTGGTTCGGTGGGGTCTGGATTACCAAGGGGGAAATTACCATTAGGTGTGTCATTGAGAAAAATGACCTGTTGGCAAAAACGTTCAAACAGGCGCTGAGCAATGCTCCCAGTTGCGCCATGCATACAGTCAATAACTATGACCAAATCAAGTTTATAAGCGCTTTTCTGATTGGCTGCAGTTGCCGAGTGATTATGCTGAAATAACTGTTCAAATACCTGCGCAATAGCATCGATATATACATTACCTACTTGATTAGTAGGTAGTTTCTCAAGCAAATCAATTGGTAATTCTGAATCATGATTACGATTAAAACTTCCTAAATGCAAGACAGAACTGTTGGCTTGACCACCGGGGTAGGTGTGATGACCATGATGGGCGGTGAGCTGATGATAGAGCGTCTGTATCTCTGAACTACTAGGGGACTTGTTATTCACCAACCATTTGATGCCTAGTATGTCCTTAGCAGAATGGCTAGCTGTTACAACAATGCCATGACCTTGATATTGCGCTGCCCAGAATGCCATCATCGGCGTGGTAACCAGACCTAATTGAATTACGCGTAAACCATGCTGAGCTAGTACAGTAGAAAGTGTGGATGCAATGGCCTCACTGCCAATACGCATATCATAACCAACAACGACAACATTCTGCTTAGTCTCAACAGTGGCATTAGCATTGATGTCTTGAGTCGGTTGGCTATTTTGCGCATTATAGAGAATAGCAAAAGCATCGCCTAACGCTTGTATAAAACTGCTAGTAAAATACTGGTTGGCACCACGAATATCATAAGCACGGAATAAGGATTGCTGCGCCGCAAAAGGTGGCATTGCTTACTCTCCTTATAACCGTGATAGATGTTCAATGATAAATAAAAACGAATAGCACAAGGTGTTAGATATAGCTTAATGAAAACCTTAAACGCTATCTAAAAAGTTGTCAGAAAAATTGACCAACAAAATAGCTACTATTGGCGACCTGAGTGTCCAAACCCGCCCGCACCGCGTACGCTTTCATCACTGAATTCTGCAACCATTTCAAACTCAGGACGGGCAACAGGTACCACGATGTACTGTGCCATACGCTCAGCTACATTAAGAACAAAGTCTTCGCTACTGCGGTTCCAAATACTAACCATCAGCTCGCCTTGATAATCGGCATCGATTAGCCCAACTAAGTTACCCAAGACGATACCGTGCTTATGACCAAGACCTGAACGCGGTAAAATCATACCTGCATAATTAGGATCTTGGATATAAACCGCAAGGCCTGTACCTATTAAATGGGTTTCACCTGCTTTAATCGTTAATGGCTCATCGATGCAAGCACGCAAATCAATACCTGCACTGCCATCGGTGGCGCGAGTTGGTAGAGAAAACGCTTCGTCTTCAGTAATTTTAGGGTTTACCACTTTAACTTGTACAGCTTGCATAACACACTCACTTAACGATTTGATGATTTTTAAATTATGATTTTAAACTCGAGCTTGGAACTAGGGTTTTAAAAAAATAGCAATTCTATATTTTGATCGAGTCATTGATAATTCAGTACTTAACTAAAGTATCAGCACGCTGGCCAATCCCAAAAACGACATAAAGCCGACAATATCTGTGACGGTCGTTAGGATAACCGAAGCAGATAGAGCAGGGTCGATATTCATTCGTTTTAGCATCAGCGGTATGCTGATCCCCGAGACATTAGCCGCAGTCATGTTGATCGCAATGGCAAAACCAATGACGGCACTGATCTTAATATCATGAAACCATAACTGAGCAATAAACGCCATAATTATTGCCCAGATGATACCGTTTATCGCGCCCACCCACAGCTCTTTATTTAATAGCCAGACACGGTTAGAACCACCGATTTGACCCATCGCCATCCCGCGGATAACGACCGTCAGCGTTTGCGAGCCAGCAATACCGCCCATACTGGCGACTACTGGCATCAATATCGCTAGCGCCACGACTTGTGCTAGTACTTCTTCAAACTGTCCAATCACTGCTGCGGCCAATAGGGCGGTACATAAATTGATACCTAGCCAAACGCTACGGCTTTTAGCACTGGTCAGGATAGGGGCAAACAGTTCTTCATCTTGGCTAACACCAGCGAGGTTTTTCATGGTGCTGTCGACATCATCTTGGATAATCTCCATGATGTCTTCACCGTTTAGTTGACCAACCAGCTCACCATGGCTATTGATGACGGGGGCAAAACGAATGTCTTCTGAACGAAAAATCGCGGCTGCATCTTGAATATCCAAGCGATCATTAATTGTAATGGCAGTATCAATCAGCTCCGAGACTAATGTATTCTGTTTATGCTTAATTAAATCTACTAGACTCAGTAGCCCTAGCAATTGCTGGCTTTGATCGACAACGAGCAGCTCTTGGCTCTCGTCATCGAGCAGGTCGTCGTTTTCACGCAGCCACTCTTGCACATCCGCCAAATAGATATCATCCCTTATCTGAATAATATCAGGATCCATATAGCTACCAACTTCCCAATCAGCATAAGTATCAAGTTTGTTGACTTGGACCCGCGTCTCTTCGTCTAGCGTTGCCATGACTGAGGTACGTACGCTCTCAGTGACAGTGTCCAAAATCTCAGAGATATCTTGAGCATCAAGATCTTGGGTGAACAAAGAGATTTCTTGAGAAGAAATGTTCTCCATTAATGGTTGGCGTGTATCGACATCTAGCTCGGCAAGCACTTCACCTTTGATATGCTCTGGCACCTGCGCCCAAATCAACAGACGGTTTTGAGTTGGGAAGGATTCTAGTAGGTTGGCAATCTCATATTCGGACTGCTTTTCCAAAAACTCTGTAATGGCCTCGTATGCTTTATCAGCAACCAACCCCTGCAGATACAGAAGCTTATATTCGGCACTATATTCAGCCGAGTTATAATCTCCTGACAGCATGGCGGTTCGTTCCTGATTTGGCATCGGGGTAGGCATAAGTGTTCCAAGTTTTTACAGTCAAATTTTTACAGTATATAAAGAACAATAACGATTATAACAATCGTTTTTTGCACAGTCTAAAGCGTGTTCTTGCAAGCGTTTTACTTAGGTGTTTATTACTCAGGTGCTTAAATGTTTTGGTTAAGATCAACGCTTGCCCAGTAACGCTCGAATATTGGCCAAATATTCATCAGCAACAGCTTCTGGGTCTTTGGTCGCTTTTTTCTTTTTCGCTTTGGCAGGCCAGTCAATATGATCTTCAGGTAGCTCATCCAAAAATCTTGATTCTGAGGTAACTCGCATCTGACCACCAGCACGGCGCTGGGTCGCGAGCGTCAATGTCAGCTCACGACGCGCACGGGTAATGCCCACGTACATCAGACGGCGCTCTTCTTCGACCGTTTCACTCATGATAGAGTTGCGATGCGGCAGCATCTCTTCCTCAAGCCCCATGATATAAACAAAATCAAACTCCAAGCCCTTTGCCGCATGCAAGGTCATCAAGTTGACTTTGTTAGTGTTCTCTTCTTCTTGCTGTTGCTCAAGCATATCAAGCAGAACCAGCTTACGAATGATGGTATCAATCGTTCGGTCTTCATCTTCTTCAGCGCGATTAATCAAGGACTGAATACTGGTGTACAGCATATCGATATTATCAATACGGTTTTTTTCTTGTTGCGGCGTTTTGGCATCGCTACGGACAAAGTCAATATAACCTGTCTCATCAATCATCTGGCGTACGATCGGCACAGGGTCTGGGTGTTGATCCAGCTCACGCGTATAGTGCTCGATGAATTCACCAAACTCTTTTATCGTACCATAAGCCTTTGACGGCAATACATGAGTCAGGCCAGCATGGGTACAAGAGGCCAGTAACGATATGCTGTGCTCTTGCGCAAACAAACCAAGTTTTTCTAGCGTGGCTGGTCCCATACCGCGCTTAGGTGTATTGATAATACGCAAAAACGCACTGTCATCCTCAGGGTTCAAAATCAGACGCAAATACCCCATGATGTCTTTGATTTCACTACGCGCAAAGAATGACTGACCGCCTGATAATTTATAAGGCACTTGCAGTTGACGTAATTGTGCCTCTAGCATACGTGCCTGAAAGTTACTGCGGTACAGCACCGCATACTGTTCCCACTCATTGCCAAAACGCAGCTTATGAGTGACGATTTCTTTGGCCACGCGCTCCGATTCATCATCGTCATTACGGCAGTTAATGATGCGGATTTTTTCGCCTTGACCTTTATCTGACCACAGTTTTTTCTCGAATAAATGCTCGTTATTTAGAATAACGGCGTTGGCCGAAGTCAAAATACGCGTGGTTGAGCGGTAATTTTGCTCAAGCATAACGATTTTCAGCTTTGGAAAATCTTCTTTTAGCAGAGCCATGTTTTCAGGCTTTGCTCCGCGCCATGCATAGATAGATTGGTCATCATCTCCTACCACAGTAAAGCGACCTTGCGGGCCAACCAGATATTTAATCATCTCATACTGCGCTGTATTGGTATCTTGATACTCATCGACCAATAGATAGCGAATACGGTTCTGCCATTTGTCTCGCAATTCTCTATTTTCACGCAATATCTTGGTTGGCAAGACAATCAAGTCATCAAAATCGACGGCATTATAAGCGCGCAAGTTACGCTCATAAAGCGCATATAACGTGGCAAAAATCATGTCTTCTGGATCGTCTAGCGTTTCCATCGCCTTATCAGGCTCGACCAAGTCATTTTTCCAATCCGAAATCATTTTGATGGCTTTACCGACCAACTCGCGACTTTCAGCGCCACTCAAGTTGTCGCGCATCATCAGCTCCATCAGCAAACGCTTACTGTCATCGCTGTCCATGATGGAAAAATTGCCTTTTAACGGAGTATGAATCAGCTCATATCGCAAAAACTGTAGACCAAATTGGTGAAACGTCGACACCGTCAACCCGCGCATTTTTTCGCTTGGTAGCAGTTTGCTTACCCGCGCTTTCATCTCACGTGCCGCTTTATTGGTAAAGGTTACGGCGGTGATGCGCTCAGCTGGCATGTCACATTCTTGGATTAAGTAAGCAATCTTACGCGTGATCACAGAGGTTTTGCCGGAGCCCGCACCTGCAAGGACAAGTAATGGACCAGATACGTAGAGCATGGCTTCTTGTTGTTTGGGATTGAGTTGACTCATAACGTGACCTGTAAGACAAAAGCAAAAAAGAGGGTAGCGCTGATATGACAAAGATAGATAAACGCAGCGCGCATCATCAAAATTCGTATCGTTGCGATATTTTAATAATCTTTATTATAAGAATAATAGAATTTAAGGTTTGATGATGCCATATCATAAAAATCTGGTGGGTCATTATAAAGCAAAAATGCTCACTTTGGGGGAGGACTTGGGTGATGAAAGTGGGGTATTCGAACACTTGATTTTTGACAAATAGCGTGGCAGTGTTTGTTCGTAGCCAAAAGTACGGATTTGGGGTTAAAATAAGGTAAGGTCTATATCATAATTCATAGTAAAAAAAACACATTTTTTTTACACAGAAAGTGACCGTTCAATACAGTTAAAAACTAGCTTTTAGGCACTGATATGCGTATAGTACGTAAATAATTTATGCCAGTTGTCACGTCATTGTTGACCACGTGTAATGAGCTATTAAATCAATTAAGTAAGCAGTCAGATATGATATTGATTTAATACGTTGATCTTACGTTGTTAGAAGATGCGTTGGGCGACCAGCCTTTATCCGCGCGCATACCGGAATCTCTACAGTTGGTCACGTCTGACATCGTCGTCAATAAGCTTGATAATTGGTTGTTACCAGCAAAATACCTAACATGTGACTCAATGACAGTTACTTAAACACAGTGACAGTTGCTGAAGTGCAGTGACAATTACTTAAATAAAGTCACTTTTTAAATAAAGTCACTTTGTGTTTTCGTCTGCGTTATACCTGTCGCAACATGGCCTGAGTGGGTCAGTGCTTGCGCTGTGTCTAACACTCGATTGGGTGAGGAGCACGTATTATCATGTCTGCTTTTAATTGGTCAGCCATTGCTTTTATCTTAGCCGCCATTGGGCTAGTTGTCTTTATGCTGGTCGTACCGCGCTTACTTGGCGGTCGCTCTCAAGGCTCACAAAAGGAAGAAGTGTTTGAAGCGGGTGTTGTCGGATCTGGCAACGCCCGTATTCGTTTGTCTGCCAAATTTTATTTGGTCGCAATCTTCTTTGTGATTTTTGATTTAGAGGCGCTATATCTCTACGCTTATGCTGTGTCAGTACGAGAGGCTGGCTGGCTTGGCTTTGCCGCCGCTGGTACGTTTATCACTATTCTAATTATCGGTTTGATTTATGAGCTGAGCTTGGGTGCGATGAACTGGGCACCTGCTGACAAGCTACGCAAAAAAGCACGCTTATATGCGGCGCCTGCAGGCTTTAACTTAGCAGACATCACCAAGTTTGATGGTGCTCATGAGCTAATGGTCGATCCGACAGGTAAAGTACCCGCGCAGTCATCCGGTCAAATCAATGTCTCAAACAACATTGAGACCAATCGTCGTCATCTACAAAACATCGATCATATTAATACCACGGGTAACGTTACTTCTGTGGATTTTGCGACGTCTGCTCAGCAGGACAAAACTGAACGTTAATAGCAGTTGATGCTCAGCTTAGGGCGTTTGCAAAAACGAGCAGCAAAGCATGAAAGCGTCAGTTTTGTTTGTATTAATGATCGCTGATGATTAGCCACTTATTAATAATAAAATTATGGCGACAGCGCGAGCAAGATGATTGCCACGCAAAGCCTAATATGAAGGTTGTATGTTATGAAATACACATTAACAAAAGCCAACCCCGATGCAGATACCTATCCTGCACAGACCAGTCAAACGGTCAATGATCCTATCGAAGATGAAGTAAATAAAAACGTCTTTATGGGTCGTCTCGAAGACCTCGTTCATTCAACAGCAAACTGGGGGCGTAAGAACTCACTTTGGCCATTTAACTTTGGTACCTCTTGCTGTTATGTTGAATACGCTACTACCTTAACCGCCGTCCATGATTTGTCACGTTTTGGGGCAGAGGTTATTCGTGCCTCGCCTCGTCAGGCGGATGTCATGATCGTCGCTGGTACTTGCTTCGTCAAGATGGCCCCTGTCATCCAGCGCCTATATGAGCAGATGCTTGAGCCAAAATGGGTTATCTCTATGGGTGCCTGTGCCAACTCGGGCGGCATGTACGATATTTATTCTGTCGTACAAGGCGTCGATAAGATTATCCCTGTTGATGTCTATGTACCAGGTTGTCCGCCGCGTCCAGAAGCGCTTATTCAGGGTTTGATGTTGTTACAAGAATCTATTACTAAAGAGCGTCGTCCGCTGGGTATCCATGTCAATGAGCAGGGTATCTATCAGCCGCAAATGACGCCTGAGCGTGACCGCAAGCAGGCAGATCGTATCGCTGTCAAAAACTTGCGCAGTCCAGACAGTATTTAAGTTCTAGACAGCATCTAGACTTGTAGCATTCGTTTCAATATTTTATGCGCTTATCATAGTTCAGTTATGATTAATGAAGGAATACATCATTCATGGTCACGGTAGTCGAAAACATAGATCCTAAGATTAAGCCTGTCCCAGCGGTTATCAAAGAGCTGGAGCAGAAATATGCCGGTAAGTTTGTCGTGCAGCACACTGTTGATGAGATTCCAACAGTGTGGGTTGCGCGTGCGGATTTGCTCGATGTCCTCTTATTTCTGCGTAAATTGCCCCAGCCGTATGTCATGCTATTTGACTTGTCAGCGATAGATGAGCGTTTACGCCAACATCGCCAAGGCTTACCTGACAGTGACTTTACAGTGTTTTATCACTTGATGTCGCTTGAGCGTAATAGTGATGTACGTATCAAGGTCGCGCTGAGCGAAGATGATGTCAATGTACCGAGCGCCACCAATATTTGGCCAAACGCCAACTGGTATGAGCGTGAAGTATGGGACATGTTCGGTATTGTCTTTACGGGCCATCCGCATTTGACCCGTATTTTATTACCAAAATACTGGGAAGGTCATCCACTGCGTAAAGAGTATCATGCGCGTGCGACGGAATTTACCCCGTACTTTCTGAATACTGCTAAGCAACAATACGAGCAAGAAAACCTGCGTTTCGTCCCAGAAGAGTGGGGCATGAAGCGTTCGGGTCGTGATGAAGACTTTATGTTCTTGAACATTGGTCCTAACCATCCCTCTGCTCATGGTGCATTCCGTTTGGTGCTACAGCTTGATGGCGAAGAAGTCGTCGATTGTATCCCTGATATCGGCTATCACCATCGCGGCGCAGAAAAGATGGCTGAGCGTCAAACATGGCATTCATTTATTCCATACACCGACCGTATTGATTATCTTGGCGGCGTAATGAATGAGCTGCCGTACATCATGTCGGTCGAAAAGTTGGCTGGAATTACCATTCCACCGCGCGCTGAAACTATCCGCGTGATGATGAGCGAGTTCTTCCGTATTACCAATAACTTACTATTCGTCGGTACGTTCATTCAGGATGCGGGCGGTATGACCCCTGTATTCTATATGTTTACCGATCGCCAAAAAGCCTATGACGTTATCGAAGCCGTGACTGGCTATCGTATGCATCCCGCTTGGTTCCGCATTGGCGGTACAGCTGCTGATCTGCCACGTGGTTGGCAGCGTCTGGTTCGTGAGTTCTTAGATTGGATGCCAAAACGCTTGGACGAATATGTCAAAGCGGCATTGCAAAACAGTGTGCTAAAAGGCCGTACCCAAGGGGTTGCTCAGTACAATGCTAAGCAAGCACTTGCTTGGGGCGTGACTGGTGCAGGTCTGCGAGCGACAGGCGTTGACTTTGATCTGCGTAAAGCACGTCCATACATGGGTTATGAGAATTACGATTTTGAAGTGCCAGTTGGTTACAACGGTGACGCTTATGATCGCTGTATGGTCAAAGTTGAAGAGATGCGTCAGTCATTACGTATCATTCGTCAATGTATGGACAATATGCCACAAGGCCCTTATAAAGCCGATCATCCACTGGCCGTACCACCGCCGAAAGACCGTACATTAAATGATATCGAAACGCTTATTAATCACTTTATCTCAGTATCTTGGGGTCCTGTGATGCCAGCGGGCGAATGTACAACGATCGTCGAGGCGACTAAAGGTCTGAACAGTTATTACATCACCTCAGACAAGGCCACGATGAGCTATCGTACCCGTATTCGTACGCCCACATTTGCGCACTTACAGCAGATGCCATCGGTCATTAATGGCTCGCTGGTTTCTGATGCCATTATGTATTTGGCATCGATCGATATTGTGATGGCGGATTGTGATCGTTAGAGCCGCTGCTTCAAAAGTATTTGTTCATCAATATATTATTGCCTGATGGCACACCAAAATGCTGTCACTTGCCAATATAACCACAGTTTTAATCAGACTGATATTGGCTTGTGATAGAGCAGGATGAGTGAGGAAAGACAGAAGATTATGAAAATTGTTTCCGACAAAATGCCAAAAGTAGATGTGGAAAGCATTCTCACCAGTGATGAAATCGCTGCCATTCATGAGTTTATGCACCATTACCCACAAGCACGTGCTGCCTCGTTAGACGCGCTAAAAATCGTGCAAAAGCGCAACGGCTGGGTCGATGATGCGCAAGCAAATGCTATTGCCAATATTTTAGATATTCCAATGTCAGACATGGATGGGGTTGCGACTTTCTTTAACCGTATATATCGTCAGCCTGTCGGTCGTCATGTGATCCTCATATGTGATTCTGTGGCCTGTTATTTGACAGGTTACGAAGCGCTGTCAGCTGAGATTAGATCACAGCTGGGTATTGAGTATGGTCAGACCACTACTGATGGACGTTTTACGCTGTTGCCAATTTGCTGCTTGGGCAACTGTGATAAGGGGCCAGCGGTACTGATTGATGAAGACACTTACGGCCCTGTCCAGCCATCTGAGGTCGCGCAATTATTGGAGCTATACGCATGAGTTTAACGATTTCAGGGCAAATTGCTCGTCGCGGTCAAGGCCAAGCGCCAAGCCAGCTAAATGCACAGCGTGTTCCAATTTACGGTGATAAAGCGACAGCCAATAGCGAAACCAAGCCATTGACTTGGCGTTTAGCCCATCATGATGCCGTGCTTGATTTAGCTACTTATGAATCTCTAAAAGGCTTTACGGGTCTAAAAGAAGCACTATCTAAGTCGCCTAAAGACGTCGGCAATATGATTAAAGCCGCCAATGTCCGAGGTCGCGGGGGTGCAGGCTTTAACGCGGGTCTAAAATGGTCGTTTATGTCGCCGCCGGATGGTTTGCCGCGCTACCTCATCTGTAATGCGGATGAAATGGAGCCAGGCACGTTTAAAGACCGTTTGCTCATGGAGCGTCTACCGTTTCAGCTTATCGAAGGTATGCTAATTACCGCTCATGCGATTGGCGCCACTGACGGTTATATCTTTATCCGTGGAGAGTATATCTTGGCCGCTGAGCGTTTGGTCGCTGCTATCGAAGAGTGCTTGGCCAATAATCTATTGGGCGCTAACATTCTTGGCTCAGATTTTAGTTTTAATCTGCATGTGCATACGGGCGCTGGACGTTATATCTGCGGTGAAGAAACAGCGCTAATTAATTGTCTAGAAGGCCGCCGTGCTAACCCACGTACTAAGCCACCATTTCCACAAATTTCTGGTGCATGGGGTCGTCCAACCGTTGTTAACAACGTTGAGACTTTGTGTAATATGCCAGCGATTTTGAATCATGGCGTTGAGTGGTATCAGTCGTTATCTGAAATCAAAGGCAAAAGTAAAACGCCAGGCACGAAACTGTTTGGGTGTTCAGGCTTAGTCAATGATCCCGGTCTGTGGGAGCTACCATTTGGCTATACCGCTCGTGAAATCATCGAAGATTTAGCGGGTGGTATGAAAGATGGTAAAAAGCTTAAAGCATGGCTGCCGGGCGGTGCCTCGACCGACTTTTTGACCGCAGAGCATTTAGATGTAGTGGTAGATTTTGACACCATTCAAAATGCGGGTAGCCGTATGGGTACTGGTCTGATTATGGTTGTTGATGAATCACAAGACATGGTGCCATTACTGCGTAACCTTGAGATTTTCTTTCAGCGCGAATCATGTGGTTGGTGTACACCATGCCGTGATGGTCTACCGTGGGGTGTCAAGCTGCTTACCGCCATCAATGATGGTGAAGGGCAAGTGGGCGATGTAGAAAAACTAGAAGGCCTGACGCGTGATTTATGGATTGGTAAAACGTTCTGTGCGCATGCCCCAGGTGCGATGGAACCACTAATGAGTGCGATTAAATATTTCCGTCCAGAGTTTGATCAAAAAATCGCGCAGGCGGTTGGTGTCGATGTTATTGATGCTGCAGCCAACCAACAGCCAGTAGTGAAATAAGGAGAGCGGCATGGCAGTCATACATATTGATGGAACCACTGTCGAAGTAGATAGCGCAGATAACTTGCTACAAGCCTGCTTATCACTCGGCATTGATGTGCCGTATTTTTGTTATCATCCAGCCCTTGGCTCAGTAGGCTCGTGCCGTCAGTGCGCGGTCAAACAATTCCAAAATAAAGAAGATATGGAAGCGGGTCGCGGTCGCCTTGTGATGTCTTGTATGGTCGCTCCTGGCGATGATATGTACATCTCGGTCACTGACGATGAAGCCAAAGCATTCCGCAAGTCGATGGTTGAGCTACTCATGACCAACCATCCACATGACTGTCCAACCTGTGAAGAAGGTGGGCATTGTCATTTGCAGGACATGACGTATATGTCAGGTCACAGCCGTCGTCGCTATCGCTTTACCAAACGCACACATCATAACCAAGAGCTTGGCCCGTTCATCGCGCATGAAATGAACCGTTGTATCGCTTGCTATCGTTGTGTACGTTTTTATAAAGACTATGCGGGTGGTGAAGATTTGGGCGTTTATGGCTCAAATAATCGTGTTTACTTTGGCCGTGATAAAGATGGTCAGTTTGAAAGCGAGTTTTCAGGCAACTTAACCGAAGTCTGTCCAACGGGTGTGTTTACTGATAAAACCCACTCTGAGCGCTACAACCGTAAATGGGACATGCAGTATGCGCCAAGCATCTGTCATGGTTGCTCAGCTGGTTGTAATATCTCACCGGGCGAGCGATATGGTGAATTGCGCCGTATCGAAAACCGCTATAACGGCGAAGTAAACCGCTATTTCTTATGTGACCGTGGTCGCTTTGGTTATGGCTATGTCAATCGTGATGATCGTCCAACCCAAGCGCTTGAACGTATCAATGATAAGCATGTCAAAATCAATATTGATTATGCATTAGATGAAACCATCAAACGTATCAAAGATAAAAAAGTTATCGGGATTGGCTCACCACGTGCCAGTTTAGAGACTAACTTTGCGCTAAAAAATCTCGTTGGCTTTGATAACTTTTCAACAGGTCTGAATCATCAGCAGCAAGCACTGGTCAATAAATGCATCGAAGTGCTTAGCACTGAAGGCATTTATAACCCTAGCATGACCGATATCGAAACGCATGATGCAGTGTTGGTATTGGGTGAAGATATCACTCAAACTTCATCACGTGTCGCGCTGTCAGTACGTCAAGCGGCAAAAAATGAAGGCTTGAAAATGGCAGCGGCGCTGCAAACGCAACCGTGGCTTGCTGAACCTGTTAAGCGTATTGCTCAAGATGCGCTAAGCCCAGTCTATGTCATCGATGTAACGCAAACTAAGCTAGAAGATATCAGTAAAGTGAGCGTAGTGGCGACCCCTGAAGACATCACTAAGCTTGGCTTCAAGGTTGCTGATGAGATTGCTAATTTCGCTGATGATTTAGCAGATATAGCAGATCCGCAAGCGGCTGAGCAAGACACTGATACTGATACTGATGGTATGCAAGCCTTAGCTCAGCAAATCGCTTATGACTTGATCCAAGCCGATAAGCCATTGGTTGTGTCAGGTAGTAGCCTGTCGTCTACCGCATTGATAGAAGCAGCGGCACAGATTACCCAAGCGTTGACCCGAAAACGTGAGGCGATAAAGTCCACTGAGCAGCAGCAAGTTGACGCTCATAATGCCAAAGTCAAAGCCCAGTCTGCTAATGATCAGCCTGAAGAAGATAAAGAGCTATCAGCCAAACCGAACAAGCCTGAAACGGGTGTAGATACAGAAGTACAGGACGATATAGAGCGCGAACCTGCTGAAAACCTTGAGCTGAAAGAAGTTAATGCCGAATACCAAGCACAAGCAGGCATCTATCTAACGGTTCCTGATGCCAATAGCATGGGTGTCTGTATGCTTGGCGGTCACTCAGTTGAAGAGCTACTCGCCACCGATTATGACGTGGTTGTGGTAGCAGAAAATCAGTTGACTGATGCGATTGATGCCAATAAATTGACGCAGCTACTGACTGATAAAACGGTCATCGCGTTAGATCATCAGCTCCTTGATTGGCATAAAGACGTCGATATTGTATTGCCAGCGGCTAGCTTTGCAGAAGCAGATGGTACATTGATATCAGCTGAAGGCCGTGCGCAGCGTTTCTTCCAAGTTTACGATAACGAATACTACCATCCGATGAGCAGTATTAAAGAAGGTTGGCGCTGGATACATGCTGTGCATAGCAGCATTGAAGGTCGTGATGTTGATTGGACGCAGCTAGATGATGTCATTAATGCGTTGATCGTAACCCATCCTAAACTTGCGGGTATCAAAGGCGCTGCGCCTGATGCTGACTACCGTATAACGGGTCTGAAAATCGCGCGTCAACCGCGTCGTTATTCAGGTCGTACTGCTATGCGTGCGCCAATCTCAGTGCACGAGCCAATGCAGCCAAAAGATTTGGACACTGGTCTGACTTTCTCAATGGAAGGTTATAGCGGTAAAGAAACGCCAAGCTCGATGATTCCTTTTGCCAATGCAGCAGGTTGGAACTCACCGCAAGCGTGGAACAAATATCAAGACAAAGTCGGTGGTCATCTGAAAAATGGTGATCCAGGTGTGCGTTTGTTCGATCAGCTAGAGCGCCTAGCCACTCGTCAATATGTGGCGCCAGAAGCGATGTCTTCGAATACAACTGACTTGCAGCAAGGCCAAGCGAAACTGGTACCGATTCATAATATCTATGCCAGCTCAATGATGGCATCACGCAGCCCAATCGTCGCAGAGCAACTACCCGTTGCTGCATGGCGTATCGGTATAGATGATGCCAAAGACTGGAATATTGTGGCTGGTGATTACTTGGCGATAGAAATCGATAAGCAACAAATCACCTTGCCAGTACAGCTGGTCGGTTATTTGGCAGAAGGCTGTATCGGTTACCCAGTTGGACAGGTGAGTATCATTCACCCATCAATGCCAGCATCGGTGCGTAAAGTAGATGCACCAGTAACGATGATGGGTAGCATGGCTAACGACATGATGAACAATAACGATACAGCGCAAATTAACGCAGCGCCGACCATCACACAGGAGGTGTAATATGCAAGTTACCCGTATTATCCCTGATGTGCCAAGCTTTTTGGCCAATAGCATGAGTTTTGATACTTGGTCTATCCTGTTTTTGGTGGGTCAATCGCTAGTTATCTTTTTGGTCGTGGTATTGGTTGCCGCGATGATGATTATCTATGAGCGCCGTATGTTGGCCTTATGGCAAGATCGTTATGGTCCAAACCGTGTTGGGCCTTTTGGTTCGTTGCAGTTAGTCGCCGATATGCTCAAAATCTTCTTTAAGGAAGATTGGACACCGAACTTTACCGATAAGTTTATGTTCACCTTGGCACCTGCAGTCGCAATGTTTACTGCCTTGGCTTCATTTGCCATTATTCCTATCTCGCCAACGCTTGGCGTCGTTGATTGGGATATTGGTATTCTGTTTTTCTTTGCCATGGCGGGTATTGCTGTCTATGCGGTGATGTTCGGCGGTTGGGCCTCTGCCAACAAATTCTCGCTACTCGGTGGTTTGCGCTCAGCTGCACAGACGATCAGTTACGAAGTGTTTTTGGGTTTGTCGTTGATGGGCGTTGTTGCGCTAACAGGTTCATTTAACCTACGTGCCATTGTTGAAGCGCAAGCGGACGGCTGGTATATCATTCCGCAGTTCTTCGGATTTTTGACCTTTGTGGTGGCTGGTGTGGCCGTGACGCATAGACATCCATTTGACCAACCAGAAGCAGAGCAAGAGCTAGCCGAAGGTTATCATGTCGAATATTCTGGCATGAAGTTCGGTATGTTCTTCATTGGTGAGTATGTCAATGTTGTCTTAATTTCTGCCTTGATGACTTGCTTGTTCTTTGGCGGTTGGCTTGCGCCGTTCAATTTAGATATTCCATTTATTCCACCAGCTTTTTGGTTCATGATTAAAACGCTGTTCTTTATGACCATGTTTGTTTTGGCTCGAGGCTCACTCATGCGTCCGCGTTATGATCAGGTGATGAACTTTGGCTGGAAAGTATGTCTGCCCGTAACCTTAATCAATCTATTGATTACTGCTGCGGTCATTTTGATCTTTTCCCCAACGTTATAGTCATTACTAGTAGCCATCACTAGCCATTACTGATGAACTAGGGTAAAGCTGATAAGGATAATAATCCCATGTTTACTACCATAAAAAAGACCGTCATTGGTATATTTACCATTGTCCGCAGCATGTGGATGGTCAATAGTCATGCGCTCAGACCGCGTGACACCATCCTTTATCCTGAAGAGCCGGTACCTGTACCGCCGCGTTTTCGTGGACGTATTGTCCTAACGCGTGATCCTGATGGAGACGAGCGCTGTGTCGCTTGTAACTTGTGTGCGGTGGCATGTCCGGTAGGGTGTATCTCATTACAAAAAGCCGAGCGTGAAGATGGACGCTGGTATCCAGAGTTTTTCCGTATTAACTTCTCACGCTGTATTTTTTGTGGATTGTGTGAAGAAGCCTGTCCAACGACAGCGATTCAAATGACCCCAGATTTTGAGCTGGGTGAATATAAGCGCCAAGATTTGGTCTACGAAAAAGAGCATTTGCTCATTTCAGGACCAGGTAAATACCCTGATTATAACTATTATCGTGTGACAGGTATGGCGGTAGCAGATAAACCAAAAGGCGCAGCACAAAATGAGTCTGCACCGATTGATCTAAGGAGCTTGCTACCATGATGAATATTTTGAACCATCCTGAACTGGCTGGGTTTTATTCGCTTGCGGCCGTGGCGATATTTGCCAGTCTGCGCGTAGTGACTCAGGCCAATCCAGTGCATGCTATTTTATCGATGATTGTGTCGTTGTTGGCAATTGCTGGGATATTTTTTGTATTAGGTGCGCCGTTTGCGGGTGCGCTAGAGATTGTTGTTTATGCTGGTGCCATTATGGTGCTATTTGTTTTCGTTATCATGATGCTTAATTTGGGCATGAGCAATGATGAGCGCGAAGAGCGTTGGCTCGATGCTGGTACTTGGGCGATACCGACAGGATTGACGATAATCATTGCCGTTGTGCTCTATGCAATGATTGGTCTTAATCACGATGAAGCTGTCATGATGGGTGGCACGACTATCTCTGCCAAAGCAGTCGGTACAGTGTTATTTACCAAATACATTATGCTGGTTGAAGTAGCAGCATTGCTATTATTGGCAGCCTTGGTCGCCGCTTATCATTTAGGTAAAGAGACAGTCGACGATGAGGTCATCGGTAACGATAGCCAAAATTTCAAGCCAAGCGTAGGTAGTATCAAACAATACGACAATGATAGTACGCTTACACAGCATGATGGCGTAGAAATGGCTAAGCCTTACGAATATAAAGATGTTGACCCGCATGACTATGTAGGTATGAAGGTTGGCACGAAAGCAGGTGCGAATAAAGTTACGCGCAAGGAGTCAGACTAATGGTACTAGCAGCAAGCGTGGCACAAGATGTGTCAAACGTGCCGTTTGCCCACGAGGTGGCAGGCTTAGTACAGCCAGTTGCTGAGGCGCAAAATGTACTGGGTATGATACCCATGAGCCATGGACTGATTTTGGCAGGCATTTTATTTGCCATCGGTCTGTGCGGCGTCATGGTACGACGTAACTTCCTATTTATGCTAATGAGTCTTGAGATCATGATGAATGCGGCAGCATTGGCATTTGTAGTGGCAGGTAGTCGCTGGGTCGATCCAGACGGACAGATTATGTTTATCTTTATTTTGACCTTGGCTGCGGCTGAAGCGTCAATTGGTCTGGCAATATTATTGCGTTTTTATCATCAGCGTGGGCATCTCGATGTCGATAGCGCCAATGAGATGAAAGGATGATGTCATGAGTTTATTACCATTAACCTTTATATTCCCGCTCATTGGCTTTTTGATTTTAGCCTTTATGCGCGACAAATTATCAGAGATGGTCGCAGCGATTGTTGGCGTGGGTAGCATGCTGTTATCAGCACTATGCACGCTAGTGGTTAGCTATACCTTTTTGACCACCAATCCAACTGGAACGGTAATTGAAGTTCCGCTATGGACGTGGTTCCAAGTTGGCGATTTTGCGCCACATTTCGGTTTGAGCTTTGATGGTCTTGCATTGACCATGACAGGTGTTATCACTGGGATTGGCTTTTTAATTCATCTGTTTGCCTCTTGGTATATGAAAGGCGACACTGGCTTTGCTCGTTTCTTTAGCTATATGAACTTGTTCGTGGCCAGTATGTTGTTACTGGTACTCGCAGATGATCTGTTCTTGCTATATCTCGGTTGGGAAGGCGTGGGTATCTGTTCGTACCTATTGATTGGTTATTATTACCATGATAGAGCCAACGGCCGTGCCGCGATGAAAGCCTTTACCGTCACGCGTGTCGGTGATGTGTTCTTAGCCTTCGGTTTGTTTTTATTATTCCGCGAATTCGGTACGCTTAATATTCAAGAGATTATTACGCGCGCACCAGAAGTATTCGATATCAATAACCCAACGATGATGCTGACCACGATGATGTTGGTCGGCGGCGCGATGGGTAAGTCAGCGCAGTTGCCACTACATACATGGCTTGCTGATGCGATGGCAGGCCCGACACCAGTATCGGCATTGATTCACGCTGCAACGATGGTGACAGCAGGTGTTTATCTGATTGCTCGTTTACATCCTTTGTTTGAGCTGACTCCAGGTATTCTGTTGTATTGGGTTGGCGGCGTAGGGGCGTTGACATTGGTCGTTGCTGGATTCTGTGCGCTCGCGCAAACAGACATCAAACGTATTCTTGCGTATTCGACCATGAGTCAAATTGGCTATATGTTCTTAGCACTTGGCGTGGGCGCGTGGCAAGGGGCTATCTTCCATCTGATGACCCATGCTTTCTTTAAAGCATTGCTATTCTTATCATCCGGTGCGGTCATCCTTGCGGTACATCACGAGCAAGACATCTTTAAGATGGGCGGTCTGCGCAAAAAGATACCATTGGTATTTTGGTGTTATATCGTCGGTGGCGGTGCACTCGCTGCCATACCTTGGGTTACCGTTGGTTTCTATTCTAAAGAAGCGATTCTTTGGGAAACTTATGCCACAGGTCACTTAGTACTATTCTACATGGGTGTATTCGGTGCATTCTTAACCGCGATTTATACGTTCCGTATGATTTGGATCATATTCTTTGGTGAAGAGAAAACCCATGCCCATAAGCTATCAGGGGTGTCGTACTGGTTACCTTTAACCGTATTGCTAGTGTTATCTACAGCCGTTGGTGCTTGGATTACGCCACCATTAGATGGGGTATTGCCAGAGAGCGTTGGTCATCTATTAGAAGTCGCAGGTCAAGCGCATGCTAAACACACCGCAGAGTATATCGCGATGGGTGCCATGGCAGCAGGTTTGATATTGGCAGCACTGTTATATGTGGTCAATAAAGGTCGCATGCTCACTAGCTTTAAGCGCTCACGTATTGGTGGGGCACTATACCACTGGTGCTACCATGGCCTAGGTTTCGACGCGCTATATGATGTAATTTTTGTAAAACCCTTTTTATTCATCGGCCGCTTATTAAAAGCCGACCCTATCGATAAAACGTGGTTGCTGTTACCTAAGCTGGCCTCAGCAGGTAATAAAGTATTGTCTGCGACGCAAACAGGGTCTCTTCGAGGTTATGCCACAAGCTTTGGCTTGGGTATGGCTGTATTGCTGGTGCTGGTAATGATGACGGTGGTGTAAAAGATGATTGAGTTACAACAAACGTGGATGCTACCAGCATTAATCGCAATTCCTTTTATTGCAGGATTGCTATGCTGGTTGGTAGAGCGATTTAATAAACGTCTGCCGCGCTGGATTGCCTTGATCGGTATGACGTTGACCTTTGTGTTGTCATTGGTACTTTGGCAGCAGGGCGATTTTAGCGGTATGAGTAAGCAGGTCATTGCACCAGATGCTACCGTGCCTTGGGTCGCGGAGTTCAGTGTGCCATGGATACCAAGTTTTGGTATTAGCTTTCACTTAGCGCTAGATGGTTTGTCATTGATGATGGTGGCCCTAACAGGGTTGCTTGGTGTGGCAGCCGTTGCTTGTTCGTGGAATGAGATTCAGCGCCGTGTTGGTTTCTTCCATTTAAACTTGCTATGGAGTTTGGGCGGCGTCATCGGTGTTTTCTTGGCCATTGACTTATTCTTATTCTTCTTCTTTTGGGAGATGATGCTGGTTCCTATCTACTTCTTGATCGCTATCTGGGGTCATGACGTGGTAGGCAAAACCAAAGAGTACGCAGCCACCAAGTTCTTTATTTATACCCAAGCGTCTGGGCTTATCATGCTCATCGGTATTTTGGTATTGGTCATTATCAGCTACGCCCAAACTGGGGTGGTCAGCTTTAACTATAATGACTTGCTCGGTACGTCACTTGGCGGCTGGGAATATCCCATCATGCTGTGCTTCTTCATTGGTTTTGCGGTGAAGTTGCCTATTGTACCTTTTCATGGCTGGTTGCCAGATGCGCATGCGCAAGCACCAACGGCAGGTTCGGTGGATTTGGCAGGTGTGCTCATTAAGACTGCCGCCTATGGTTTGATTCGTTTTGTGTTACCGCTATTTCCAGTAGCGTCACAAGAGTTTGCGCCGATAGCGATAACATTAGGTACGATTGGTATCTTCTACGGTGCATGGCTTGCGTTTATGCAGACCGATATGAAGCGTTTGCTAGCGTATACCAGTATCTCGCATATGGGCTTTGTGGTACTGGCAATCTATGCTGGTACATTACTCAGCTTACAAGGTCTGATGATTCAGATGCTTGCTCATGGCTTGAGTTCAGCCGCACTATTCATCATGGCAGGACAGCTATATGAGCGTCTGCATACGCGTGATTTGACCTTGATGGGTGGTATGTGGGGACAGTTCCGTTACTACGCACCGATACTGATGTTCTTCTGTGCAGCATTGCTTGGTATTCCAGGCACAGGTAACTTCATTGGCGAGTTCATGATTTTATTCGGCTCATTTGCTCAGTATCCAGTATTCGTTGTTTTTGCAACATTCAGTTTAGTACTAGCAGGTCTTTATTCACTGATTTTGATTCATCGCGCGTTATTTGGTGAAAACAACATCGCTGCATTGGCAGAGCGAGAGACTAAGTCACATGGCTTACCTGCACGTAAACTAAAAGATTTGGGCAAGCGCGAGCTGTCATTACTACTGATATTAGCTGCTGGTTTGGTATGGCTCGGACTGTACCCACAGCCGTTCCTTGATACCTCAAGTCACGCTATGCAGTGGATCAATAACGCATATATATACAGTCAAGTGACACAGGTAGATGCATCGCAGCTGCTTGATGTAATGGAGGCACGTTAAGTCATGAATGATATTACGATGAATGATTTGATAGGATTGTTGCCTTACGCGCCGATTATCGCCGTAGTGATTACGGTACTGACGGTTATGATCGCGATTACCTTTAAACGCTCGCACATGGTCACTGGTACGATTACAGTAGCAGGCTTGAACATTGGTCTATTTACCCTGATCGGTCAGATGATCGGTGTGATTGACAGCGGATCTATCGCGCCAAATGCTGAGCAGTTATTTGTTATTGATAACTTTGCTCAGTTTAATATGGTGGTGATTTTTATCTGTGCCTTGGCTTGTTGTACGCTGTCTTATGCGTATCTGGCCAACCTAAAAGACAATAAAGAAGAGCTGTATTTACTCATGCTGCTATCGACCATTGGTGCATTACTCATGGTAAGCGCGCAGCATATGGCGTCATTCTTTATGAGCCTAGAGATGCTATCAGTACCGTTATATGGTTTGCTTGCTTATACTTATATGCGCAACCAGTCACTTGAGTCGGGATTGAAGTATTTGGTATTGTCGGCGACTGCATCAGCGACATTGCTTATGGGTATGGCCTTTATCTATGCAGAAGTAGGCTCACTAGCATTTAAGCCAATCAGCATGGTGCTGGGCAATATCTTTGAGTCGCCACTACTGATACTGGGCGCGGCAATGATGATGTTTGGTATCGCCTTTAAACTCTCAGCTGCTCCTTTCCATATGTGGACGCCAGATGTTTACGAAGGTGCACCAGCGCCTATCGCTACCTTTTTAGCATCAGTATCAAAAGTGGCGATGATGGCACTAGCCGTGCGTTTCTTAATCGATACTGCTTTGCTGGCATTGCCATCAGTGCAGATGCTATTGATGGTTATGGCAACATTATCTATCTTGGTAGGTAACTTGTTGGCAGTACGTCAAACCAGCCTCAAACGTCTACTCGGTTACTCATCTATTGCCCATATGGGTTATGTGATGATCGTGATTGTCAGCATTGGCTCGGCCGCTGATAGTATCTCTAGTATGTATATGGCGGTTTATGCCTTTACCTCTATCGGTGCCTTTGGTGTCGTGACATTAATGTCGAGTCCGTATCGCTTATCTGGTGAAGCTGATGAGTTGACGCATTATCAAGGGCTATTCTGGCGTCGTCCATTATTGACCGCTGTCATGACTATCATGATGTTGTCATTGGCTGGTATTCCGTTGACGGCAGGCTTTATCACTAAGCTATTTGCTATCTTAGCTGCGGTACAAGGCACCAACTGGTTCTTGGCTGCGATGATTATCTTGGGCAGTGCGATTGGTCTATTCTACTACTTACGTGTGTTACTCACGCTGTTCAAACGTCCTAAGCAGTTCATCGAGTTTGACGTGTCTGGGCAATGGGGTATTCGTACCGGTGGTATCATGGTCATTGCTGTGACGGCGATTATTCTATTCTTTGGTATCTTGCCAAATAGTATGATTGAGTGGGCAAGTTTGGCTCGCATTTGGTAATGTCGCTGAGTTAATACAACAGATAAGTCGCTGCGATCTATCTGTTGTTACGGTTAAAAAACCAAGATGCGCCAGCTTTATGATAAGCTTGGCGCATCTTTTTTTATGCTTACCTTTTTGGTATTTATTTTCTTTTGCCTATCAAAGGTATCTTATAAAAATACAGTTTAATAAAGTATAAGTGACGAATAATTATGAGTGATAATATTCAAACAGTAACGGTGCTCAGTAAAACTACATGGACGCCGAACTTATTTAGCTTTACCGTCAGCCGTCCCGATAGTTTTAAGTTTACAGCGGGGCAGTTTGTACGCTTGGGCGTCAATCCCAGTCAATTAAAATATTATCAACAGACTGAGGTAAGTGATGAAACTGCTGATACCGCATTGGATGAAGATGTCTTTCGCGCGTATTCGATTGTCTCTTCGCCCTTTGATGAGGTGATAGAATTCTTCTCTATCGTAATTCCTGACGGTGCATTTACCTCGCAATTGCAGCATTTACAAGTGGGTGATGAGCTACTGCTTAATACCATGCCATTTGGGTTTTTGACGTTAGCACGTTACCAAAAACCATTGCCCAAAGACTTATGGCTGCTAGCAACAGGCACTGGCTTAGCACCGTTTTTGTCAATGCTACAAGATTTAAAGACATGGGAAGATTACGAGCACATTGTATTGGCTTATAGCGCACGCTCGCTCGATGAACTTGCGTACGTTGAGAAAATCGAAAGCCTACAAGAAGACTTCGGCATGCTGGTTGATAATCCAGCAAAGCTTATCTTTATCCCAATCGTCACTCGTGAGCCTGTCGAAGGCGCGTTGTCAGAGCGTTTGCCGAAGCTACTGCTAGAGGGTACGTTACAAGCGCGCGCAGGTATCGCATTAGATATTGATAGTACGCATGTCATGCTATGCGGTAATCCAGATATGGTAGAAGATACCAAAGAAGCATTAAAGACATTGGGACTGGTAATGAATCGTCGCGGTGAGGGTAATATTGCCGTAGAGAACTACTGGTAGTTATCGACTTTAATAAAAAAACGCTGTATCTATAAGGCCAATAACCTTTAAGATGCAGCGTTTTTTTATGGGATAAAACATTAGCGACTTACTCTTGGCTTGGTTCAGTCGCATCGTCTACAGGGTTAATAGGGCCTTGCATCAATTCAGGATCATCATCATCACCGATGATATCTTCGTTACTGCTGGCCGCCAGTAAATCACGATAATTAATCTGAGCCTTCAAAATCATTTGCTCTTCTTCTAGCTCGCCATAATTTATCTGTACCTTATGCAAGGTACTCATGATTTTCTTGTTGTTTTTTAACCAACGATGGATATCGAGATAAATCACTTCGTCTTTTGCGCGAGCAATATTGACGTACGACAGAATAAAGCCTAAAGGGTCTTTTTTGAGGACGCTATGATAAAACCAAATCGCCAGTTTGACGCCTTGACGTTTCACGAAAGATTCGCAGCGCAGATTCAATATATCGGTATAAGTTTGCTGACCAAATACAAAGCGTTGCACATTGCGATCGAGTTGGACGTGAACTAAGCTAAAGTTACTTGCCACCTCGGCATAGATGCCGCCTGCATTGACAGTGCAGTACAAACGAAACCAATCCTCATGCATCTCGACACGTAGCTCTAAAATGGCTTTTACATTGTCGGTGACGAATTTTTGTAGTGCATCATTAACGTAAGTCTGTGCCACTGGCAATGACAACTCATCTTCGAACTTGTCCGTCGTCTTATTATAGATATCTTTAACCGATTGGGCGATACGCTCCCAACCACTGCCGAATGACTCGTCAAAACGATAGCCAATACTCTCGAAGAACTCATCAAAATTGTCTGAATTATTCACGTTATCAAAGTCACTCAAACTTATTATCCTTATAGGGCGCGTCATTCAATCGGTGACGTAAAAATGGCTAAACAAACTTTGCATGCTATCGTTAATTTGAACGAAAGCTAATCATCTATAATTTCTAAATATCTACGACCATTAGTAATTTTTATACTGATAGGTAGCAAAAGCGAAAAACTGACCTCTGATACTAGTGCTATAGTGAATCTACATTTACTGTGCTGCTTGATAATCTGCCGTGCCTAATCAACACGATGCACAGTTCTGATTGTTGCAAAGTATCGTGCTACTAATGCTAAAGCAGTATATAACAAATACAGTGGCTTCAAAATGAACACATGCGTTTTATAGCAATTCATTTGGTATAGACAGTGTTTCGTCTGCCTTATATATTCTCAAATGCATGTTTTTCAATCAGCGGATAAGGTTACCAATACTGTATGGCAAATGTCAAAATGCCGTCTCAGTGCTTATACTGGCGACATAATTCTATGTCATGTTATGATAGCGCCAGTATAAATCATGCCCATCGTTACAACACTTGTTAAATAGTGCTTTGTACTGATGTGCTCACAAGCTGAGATTCATTGTGGCCTATATAAAAGACTCACAGAGCTATCATTTTTCCGCGCAAGCGCCCAAGCGCGATATAAGCTTGCCTGTTGCTATTGTTATTGCAGTGGCTGTTCATGTGCTGATTATTTTCGGAATTAGCTTCTCTATGGGAAAAGACCCAGCTGCTATGATGCAAGATGTGGCAAAGGCGCTGACCGACAATATGCAGCCCAATGAAGATGCACACTTTATTGCCAACGCTTCACAAGAGGGCGGCGGTACAATAGAAGAGCAGCTCAGACAAGAGAACAATCAGTTAAGTGCAATGTCTGCTGAGCAAATGAGTGAGACTCAAGATATCGTTAATTTACAGCGTAAAGTACGTCAGCAGCGTTATCAAGAGAGTTATCTGCGTACGACGTTAAGTTGGCGTCAGGCCACTGTAGAGTCGGATAATGACAGCGAGCAAGCGCAAGATGATGCAATGGCGCAAGAAGAGCGGCTACGTAAGCAGATTGCCACCTTAGAAGCTCAGCTATCTCAGCGTCAGCAGGTCTACGCAACCAAATCCAAAGTCGTGACGATGGATAGTAATTCGACCACACGGGGTGCGGCAGCAGACTATATCAATACATTCCGTGAGCATGTCGAGCGAGTGGGCAACTTGCATTATCCCGTACAAGCGCGTGCTCAAGGCATTACGGGTGAAGTACGGCTAATGGTTATCATCAGTAACGACGGCAATATCAAAGCCATTCGACTGCTTGAAAGCTCGAACTCTACGATATTGGATGAAGCGGCCAAGCAGTCGGTACGACAAGCTGCACCCTTTGGTAAATTCACCGAAGACATGAACGATATCGTCGAGCTGCGCTTGATACGTACTTACCGCTATAGTGATACAGTCGAAGTAACGTACTAAGGTTAATGTATTCATGCACTAAGAAGATAGGTGCTAAGAAGACAAGCACTAAGAAAAAAGCTACTGAAATTAAAGTTACTGAAATTAAAGTTACTGAAAAAATGTCACTGAAAACACAACTGTTAAGAATAACGCTTAACGCACTATTTTTTATAATCACAGATATCCAAGTTCATAACACACAGCTATAAAATAAAGAGTCAGTATGGAATTTTTAGGTTTTACCGTCGATGTCGCTACCTTAACGAGCAATGCCCTAGAGCTGGTCATTAAAGTCGCTTTAGCAATACTTATATTTATCGTTGGACGTTGGCTTGCCAAAAAGGCAGTCGCTTTTTCCGATCGCTTGATGACGCGTAGCCATCTGGACGAGACAGTTGCTAGTTTTTTAAGTCGCCTATTGTATGGCGTGCTACTGGTCGTGGTGATTTTAGCTGCACTTAGCAAAGTCGGTGTACAGACTACGTCGGTCGTCGCAATCTTAGGTGGTGCCGCTGTTGCCGTTGGTTTGTCACTAAAAGACCAGTTATCAAATTTTGCCGCTGGTATTATGATTGTGACGTTTCGCCCGTTTGTACGCGGCGATTACGTACAGATTAGTAGCTACACAGGTACAGTGACAGAGATTACCTTGGTTAATACCCATCTGACGACCATTAACAATCACGATATCATCATTCCTAATAGCGATATCACGACTTCACCTGTGGTCAATTATACAGCGCTACCCAATCGCCGCGTCGATATCACTGTCGGTATTGGCTATGATGCTGATATCAAAACGGCTAAAGACGTGATGTTAAGTCTGGCAAGAAATAACCCATTGGCTTTTACTGATCCTGAGCCTATCGTGCGAGTGACCAATCTAGGCGATAACTCAGTAGATCTTACCTTAAACGTTTGGACAACCAATGCCGACTGGTGGTCGATGCAATGCGAGCTATTGGAGCAATTCAAGCAAGCTTTAGATGATGAGAAAATCGAGATTCCATTCCCGCAGCGCAGTGTCCATGTTAAAGGCTTAGATCATATGATCAACCAAATGGGTCAAGCGCAAAAGCTACCACTATCTAAAGATTGATTGATAGCTGCTTAATAGTTAGAAGACTGTTTATTAAAGCAGTGCTAGTTTAGATATAAGGATTTGGTAGGTTTAGACCTGCCAAAATCTCAATTTCAAAGTACTCCATCTCATCTTGCTCAGCTTGTCCGAGCTCGTGATCAAACCCCAGTAGGTGTAGCACGCCATGCACTAGCAAATGGCTGATGTGCTGCGCCACGGTTTTGTCCTGTTCAGCCGCTTCACGTACCATCACTTCATGACAGATAATTAACTCTCCAAGAGGCAATGTTGGCATTAGCTCAATGACGGCAGCAGGTAATTCGCTTGGATAAGACAAAATATTGGTCGCATAGTCCTTGCCGCGTGCTTCTAGATTTAAAGCACGGCCTTCGAATTCATCAGTGATATATATATCTAGTGTTTTAGACTTTTCCTGCCAAAGCTCAGGATCAATATCTGCAAAATAGGGTAGGGTCAGACCAGTATTAATACGACCATCTATATAATCTAAAGTCGCCATCATGACTGATAGTAAATGCTCGCGATTATAAAAAGTATCTAATATTTCATCATCAATACTGTCGGTCGCACTGATATCAAGTGCTGCTAAGCTGGCATGGTTGCTAGCGATCTTGTCATCGACATTAGTATTGTCAGGTTGGCTCATATTGCTGTCCTTTTTATTATAAATAAATGCGTTTCTAATGCTGCATCGTCTAGGTGATTTATTTGCCAGTTTTTTACCATAAAAGCAGCTCAATCACTGTTTATCTCATCGCTAAATTGTTGGCTAATAAATAGAGGCCAATGTATAAAATGTATAAAGGCTACTATAGCTAAGTTACTGGTGGGCGACTAGTAGCGAAAGAGCTAAATTCAATAAACTGTCAGTAAGAAAAAACCGGACTACTTTGAGTAATCCGGTTTTCTGATGCAAGATAAATGCTTATAGCAAATGATTGTAATTCAATAATTAGCTTAATTATTAAAGATTGGCTGCTGCATTAGCGACGGCTTGTCTACGCTCTTGTTCTTTAATACGTTCAAACTTACGTTTTTCTTCTAAAGCCATTTGCTCTTCATCAAATACGTCATAGGCTTCAACAATTTGTTGTACCAATTGATGTCGTACAACGTCTTTTGAATCAAACTTTGTGATATGAATCTCTTCGATATCTTTTAAAATATCCATTGCTTGGGCCAAGCCTGACTTGTGACCACGTGGCAAATCCACCTGAGTAATATCCCCAGTAATGACGGCACGTGAGCCAAAGCCCAAGCGGGTCAAAAACATTTTCATCTGTTCAGGCGTGGTGTTTTGCGCTTCATCTAGAATGACAAACGAGTTATTCAAAGTACGACCGCGCATATAGGCCAGCGGTGCCACTTCGATAATCTGACGCTCAATCATTTTACCGACTTTCTCAAAGCCTATCATCTCATAGAGCGCATCATATAATGGGCGTAAGTAAGGATCGATTTTTTGGGTCAAATCACCTGGCAAGAAGCCTAGCTTTTCGCCAGCTTCTACCGCTGGACGCACTAGCAAAATACGCTCAATCTCATTACGCTCAAGCATGTCGACGGCACATGCTACTGCTAGATACGTTTTACCCGTACCAGCTGGCCCAATACCAAACGACACATCAGAGCTCAGGACGTTTTTTACGTAACGCTGTTGATTGCCCCCACGCGGAACGATGCGACCCTTACGCGTACGCAAACTGATGGGCGTAAACTCGCTAGCCTCATCCAAATCTTCATCATATTCCATATCATCATGGTCTTGCTCGTCTTCTTCGATGTCTTCATCACGAGAGAGGCTAGATTGGATGATGAGATGCAGCTCTTCTGCACTGATGTCTTTGGTGTTCTGTGCTTCATCTACCATTTTGTAGATAATACGTTCACCGCGTTCGACATTGGTCACATCGCCACTCAGGCAAAAATCGCCTTGGCGCTGCATGATTTTAATATCGAGGCGTTCTTGGATATATTTCATGTGATTGTTGTATTCACCAAGCACGGTTTTTAGCTGTGCTGGGGTCAATGATTCAAACTTTATACGGCGGCTCATGGAATCAGTCAAGCGATTATCCTTTTATTGTGTACCCGACGCTATGATTTGGTTTTAATTGCGTGACGGGTTGCAGAGATAAAATAGTCAGTGGCGTTACAGTATTTAGGTGGTAAAAAATTGTAGATGATAAAAATGACGGCGATATTATTGTTGTTTTTGTGGAAGGTCGTGAATGAAAGTAATGAAAGTCTTGCCTTCATTATGGTAGAGAATTTTTAAATTTCAAGCCATACATCAGATAGATAACGCTGTTTTTGTATGCGGATTGCAACTCTACAGCGATTTTCTATAGATTGATTCGATGTTGCTGTCAGTTCTATATAATTCATCGCTACCCACCATGTGATAGCGCTTTAATCATATTAATATTTTTGATTTTTATAAAAATAAACCTCGTTTATGATGAGAGTAAAGAAACGATTTGTCTACGGTTAAGACCACGGCATAATAGACAATTTGTGGTAATCTATGGGCGATACCATAGGTTGCTGTAAGCTATCTAACAACAGCAGCGACATGATAAAAATTATAAAATAACGTCAGTGACGAGTGGCTATCTATCATTAATAAATTGCTTGTCCAAAAAATTATAATAGGAAAATAACGATGCAAGATACTGATTCACATTTATCCAATGCTGACAGCATACCTAAAAAGTTCGACAGCATCTCTAAAAACAAAGAAGCGATAACTGACCAGCAAGTGCTTATCGCAGGTGGTGGTCATGTTGGTTTGTCCTTTGCATTGCTATTGGCTCATCACGGTATTGCGAGCACCTTATTAGAAAAAAACAGCTATCCAACCATCAGTCCAACGGATGACAGTACTCGCAGCCATTATTTAGATAGTCGCAATACAGCGTTATCACGGCGCACGGTACAGATATATCAAGAGATTGGACTGTGGGATGAATTACAAAGCCATGCCTGCCGTATCGATACCGTACAGATTAGTGAGCAAGGCAGTTTTGGGCGCGCGCAGCTGAATAAAGCAGAAGAGCGCGTTGAGTCATTTGGGCAAATCATCGAAAACGCTTGGCTGGGTCGTAAGCTTTTATTAGCCGCGCAGCAAGCGCCATTAATTACCTTGATAGATAATGCCAATGTGACGACTGTCCAGCAGCAGGCCGATAGTGTGACGATTAGCTTTAATTACAATGACGAAGCCGAAAACGAGCAGCAGCTGCAAGCTAGCGTATTAGTCGCTTGTGATGGACGCGACTCTACAGTACGCCAATTGCTAGATATCGGTACAACTACGTATAATTATCAGCAAACAGCCATCGTCGGCGTAGTAGAGACAGATACGCCACACGAGCATGCAGCGATTGAGCGTTTCAGTCCAGCTGGCCCACTTGCCGTGCTCCCACTGACCGATCCAGAGGGTGATGGCAATGATGAGTATCAACACGGCTACAGGCGCTCTGTGGTGTGGGTATGCCCAACAGGTGAAGAAACCAGATACTTAGAAGACGACGCCCATTTCTTGCAGACCCTACAGCAAGCCTTTGGCCAACGCGCTGGCAAGTTTATCGCTGCTGGTCGCCGCGGCGCCTATCCATTGACCCGCGTACTAGCGAATAAGCAAGTAGAAGGACGGTGCGTCATTATGGGCAATGCTGCTCACACCTTACATCCTGTCGCTGGCCAAGGCTTTAATCTCTGTATGCGAGATGCACATGTGCTGGCGCAAATGCTAAGTGCACAAGTGCTCAAAGGCGCAGATATCGGTGATGCACAGTTATTAAAACGTTATGAAAAAGCACGTCAAACCGACCAGAAGCGAGTTATTCGTTTTTGTGATGCGGTAGTACATGGCTTCACGCATCCTAACCCCGCGATTAAGCTAGCGCGAAATATGGCGCTATTGGCCTTTGATAAATTGCCAAATATCAAGCCACTAGTCGCCACTTATGCGATGGGTCTAAAATCATAGCGCTATATTAATCCTCTTTAAAAGAGTGACAGCGTTAACCTCGCTTGAAGTATTGCCTATACATCTGCACTCGGTTGCCTTGTCTCTCAGTTTTAAACTGAATCAACTAACTGTAATTAAGATTGATAATAAGCATTCTAATATTGAGCAATATTGAGAGACACCTTATGAAAAAAAACCATACGCTGATTATCGGTAGCGGTATCGTTGGGGCAACGCTTGCTCTAAAGTTGGCACAAGACAAAATGCCAGTGACGTTGATCGATGCTCGTCCTGCACGTGATGAATCGGCTTGGCAAGATGTACTTAGCAAACGTGATGCACGTGTCTATGCACTTAGTATGGCTAGTATTAATTTGCTTAAAGATATTGGCGCGTGGCAAAAGATTGCTAGCTCTGAGCGTAAGGCTGATTATTCGCAAATGCAGGTATGGCAGCTCAATGGGATGGGTGAGCTATTATTTGGCGAAAGTGAAGATAGCGGCGCTGAGGATAATAGTAGTGAAACTCATGAGCCTATATTATTAGGCAGTATGGTCGAGCCTGCTGTTATCGAGTACGCATTATGGCAACGCTTGCATGAAGCTGATGTTAGTGACTATCTGACCCTTATCGCTGGTCATAAAGTTGTCAATATGGATTGGCTAGGGGTGCAGCAAGGCTACCGTATCACTCTGGACAATGGCGAAGCGATTGATACGCGTCTATTAGTTGGCGCTGATGGGCGCGGTTCATTTGTCCGTCAGCAAGCAGGGATTGGCGTAGATACGCTTGATTATAATCAAACCGCAATTTGCTGTGCGATTCAGACTGAGAAACCGCATCAGGCAACTGCACGCCAAGCTATGCTACCGACGGGTACACTGGCACTATTGCCGCTAGCTGATATAACCGATGTTGATAAGGCAAGCCCGCAGCATTGGCAGTCGATAGTATGGACATTGCCGCGCAATCAAGCATTGGCGTTGATAGAGGAAGAAGATCGTTTTATCGCTGATAAGTTAGCAGCTGCTAGCAATTACGAGTTGGGTGCGATTAATCAGATTGAGTCTATCGCTAGTTTTCCATTAGCAGCACAGCAAGCGAAAAGCTACGTCGCTGATAACTTGGTGCTGATCGGTGACGCTGCTCATGGCGTACATCCGTTAGCAGGCCAAGGGTTGAACCTCGGTATGCTGGATGTGCAAGCATTGTCTGAGCAGTTAACGCATGACTTTACCCGTAGTGGCGGTACGCTTTGGGGCAGCAATCAAACGCTACGTCATTATGAGCGTTCGCGTCGTCCGCATAATAGCCTAATGATGCATAGCTTTTCTGCGCTTAACTGGTTATTTGCAGGGTCGCTTGCCCAAATGCGTCCTGTGCAGCAAATTCGTAATGAAGGCATGTACCGCGTTGGTAAAATCAAGCCATTGATGCGCTTATTTGCTAAGCAGGCGAGTGGGGTATAAGTAATCGTAACTTTTATTAAATGATAAGAATATTTTGATGAAGCATATTTTAATTGATTATGAAAACATTCAGCCTAAAAGCTTCGATAATGTAGAGGTGGATAAATGCTATGTATGGCTGTTTTTGGGTATCAATCAGCAGAAGAGTTTACCTCTTGAATTGGTTGAAAACTTGCTCAGGTTTGATAATGAAAATGTGCACATTATTAAGATGCAACATGCAGGGAAGAATGCGCTAGATTTTTACTTGTCTTTTTATCTTGGCAAAATCTCTGAAATTGAGCCTAGTGCTGATGTTTGTATTTTAGCAAGAGATAGTGGTTATGATATCTTGGTTGAGCATCTCAATAGTGCTTATGATGGTATGAACATCATGCGGTTAGAAAATGCTAATCAGCTAACTGTGGCTTACGAGTCAAACATAGAAAGTGCATCAGATATAAAAAAAAGCCAACTTGTCATCGAAGATAGTCATCATGTTTTGTGTGATGACGTTACTAGCGTTGCCATGGACAATAAGAAATCTTTAGCGCAAAGCCTTGAAGAGAGCGTTCCCAAATCGGTTATACATGAGTGTTATGTATTGGTTTTTGATAGCATTGTCAATCGTAAGGTTTTTTTACCGAGCTATAAATCCAACCTATTGTACTCGATAAAGAAGTACGTTCCAGTGACAGTACTAAAGAGATTCAATAGTACTGAGCAAGATTATATTTTTGAACAGGTTTTTGGAAAATTTATCAAAGCAGGACTTATTAGACTTGATGAAAATGGAGAAAAACTAAGTTATAAAGTAGACAGTCAAGGAATATTAGATTTAGTCACTGATCAAGTTTTACGAAGTAAGGCCAAAGAAATTGATGGATTGAATAATGTGATATAGTCAATCCAAAATAAAAGAAGTACAACCCATATTATGAAATAGTTTAGGTAGATTATTCTCCATCCAACCTTGTCGTAGAAACTTAGCTTGTGCCCATTTCTTTTCAATAGGATTTAAGTCAGGACTATAGGATGGTAGAAATAAAAGCCTGTGACCATGCCTATTCAGAAGACTTTTCACTCGTTTATGAAAACTGGCATTATCCATGACGATCACGCATTTAGTTTTAAGGCTTGGAATGAGCGTGTATTTGCACCAGTCATAGAATATATCGCCATTGATGTTTTTCTCAAAGTAATCAAGCGCAAAAAGCATCTTTTCATACAGAGCACCGATGACATTGGTACGTTTTTTAGCTTGCCAATTGTAGCTATCAATACAAGGTTTACCTATCGGTGCGTAGCCATAAGGACGAATAGTTTCAGCCTCAAAGCCACTCTCATCCATATAGACAACGGGATAGCCTTGCTGCTTAAAATGATCAAGCTTATTCTTATATACCGCTCTTTTTATTGGACACGCTTTTGGATGTGCTAAGGTCTTTTTTTTGGCTAATATTTAATCTTTTTAAGGCATAGCCAATACCTGATTTACTACAGTTTAAACGACGAGCTCGCTCATACAGGTAGTCATCTGGGTATTGATTAACGTCTTGTAGAAGGGCTTCATTGGGTATACTGCTTGGCGTTTTGACTCTGGTCGTTTGGATGCTTGGGTCTATAAGCCAGCGCTGTAGTGTACTCTTGCTGATATTATAAAAAATACAGGCCTGACGGATGCTCATGTCTTTTTGCTCAATGTTTTTGATAACTTGTGCTCGAAAATCTGCTGAGTAGGTCATCTTTTATATTTCTCTTTGCTTGGTTTAAAAGCATTGTACCTTTTCTATTTTGGACTGACTATAAAGCAAAAACTTGCAAGTTATCGCCAAGCAAATAGTCAGGATCAAATTGATTTAGTTGTAACGTACCTCAAAAAGAAGGACATAATAAAACAAGATAATAAAGCTATCTATTACTCACCTTTCGATAATATCAAAGGAAATTCGAGTAAAGTTTCACAAGATGATAATAAGAATAGCAAAGACTCTGCTACAACATATCAACGTGCAATAGCACAGCTAAAAAGTAGACCAGCAGGTACTCGACCATCCAAAAAGTCAAGTTTAATAAACTATCTTAAAAGCTATCTACGTAATGAGGACACTAAAGCAATTGATAAGCTAGTTAAACAGATGGTTAGTAATAAAATAATCGTAATATCAAATACGAATAAGCTGATCTACAAAATATAGCTTAGCCAAACGCCGAGAAAAACACCATTAGTACTGGCGAGATAATATTGATCAAGAAGCCAAAGCTAATCGCTAGTGGCACGACTTTTAGACCACCTGACTGTTGAATGATAGGCAAGGTAAAGTCTAAGCTGGTCGCGCCGCCAAGCCCAACCGCGGCAGAAGGGTATTTGCGCATAAATACCGGAATAAAGATTAATGCAAAGAACTCACGTACCAAGTCATTAAACAACGCGACACTGCCCCAGACAGCGCCATAAGCATCGGTCATGACAATCGCTGACAGTGAGTACCAACCAAACCCTGACGATAGTGCTAAGCCTTTCGTCCATGACACATCCGTAAATAGTAGCGCAAAAATAAGCCCGCCTGCCAATACCGCTAGCGTAAAGATGACACTCATTTCTACGCCGCGTTTATTCAGTAATACTTCTTTTAAGGTGATGCCCGAGCCTTTTAAGCCTATGCCAACCAGTAAAATCAAAATCATCAGCATGACGGTCATAGAGTTTTCAGGCGGCATATAATCAGCAGGCAAGAAATAGCCAATCACCATTCCAATCACTACACAAACGACCTGTGCTAAGCTGCCTCGAATACTGACACGATGCTCTTTAGATTTTACGCTTGGTTTTTTGGCATGCCACGGGCGTATATGGTCGAACAACATCAGCCCAAATAAACCTGAACCAATCGTCAGTATCGATAATACAGTGACATATAAGGCAATTTCACCCAACTGATTACCTAGACCTTCTACCTGAGACAGCTCAATACCGATCAACGCTAGGATAATAAATACCAAGTATGATAGACCTTTGTCGGCCAATTTTGTCATAGTAGGGTTAGACGGAATGGCAAAGCCAATAAACATTGGCATTAATACCAGAACAAGGGTGACTAGGCTTTCCATGATAAAGGGCTCGCAGCATTTTTAATAAGGCGTTTTTAAGAAGCTGAAGATTGTACCATATAAGGTTAGTAATACTGATATGAGCCACTAAGATTTAGTGCAAATCATTGGTCGTTGTTAATTAAAATAGAAAAAACTGGACGATTATAATGATGTTAATAAATATCTTTTTCAAAATGTTTGAACGTTTTTGAGCGCTTTGTAATTCTTTACCTTACAAACTTTTGTTGCTACAGTAAAGTACTGAAAATATTTGGCTAGACTCATGTCGCTATATCAGCTCAAAACTCAGTTTCAAAATCAATTACGTCCGATAAGCAATACGCTGGTTGAGCAAAATATTACCGCTAACCAAGTGACGGTATCCGCTGTTTTATTAAGTATCGGTACTGCTTATATCATTGCCAAACCAGCAGCTGAACAGCAGAGGCTGTGGCTTTTATTGCCTTCATCATTGTTTGGACGTATGGCACTCAATGCTATCGACGGCATGATGGCGCGTGAACATGGACAGGCCTCAAGGCTAGGAGCAGTGTTAAACGAGGTAGGTGATATGGTTGCCGATACGGCGCTATTAGCGAGCTTGAGTCCTCATATTCTGACCCATCATATCAATAATAAAGAACGGCAAACGTTAATAGTTAATTTGCCAACGAATATATCAACTTCTCAGCATCATATCACTGCTCTCATCGCCCTTAGTATAGGCACCGAGCTGTTAGGCGTTACTAGTAATACCATGTTAGGTGTTCGTGCTAACCAAGGGCCTTTAGGCAAAAGCGATCGCGCCTTCATACTAGGGGTGCTTGGTGCCTTTATGGGTATTAGGGCCAAAGCGCCAGTAGGTATTAAAACGCAGGTGGCTTTACCTGCTATCAGAATGAGTCAATTATTTATACTAACAGAGATGATGTTATTAAAGACTTGTCTCAATCGACTACGTTATATGGCAGAGTTATACTTGATGCGTAACCCACCTCAGCTGCGGTCAGATAAAACTGTTTCTGTCATTGGTCATCATACTGAGCCTAGTAAGCTTAATAAGCTAGCCCGCGATAGTTCTCTATTCAATGTTCCAATATTGAATGTGTCAGTATCAAATTCTGCTATTCAAAATTCCTTTTCGGAGTCCAATACGATGCCTGTCATACCTAGCAACGATCAACCTAATGATCAACGCCGTGATCAAAAAACAATCGCAAAAAATGATACGGGTTTTGACTTACCTGCATCTGAAACCATCAATGGTGAAAGCTGTTATAACGCTTACGACGGCACAGCTATTTATTATCGCTATTGGCTAACAACGCCTTTAGAAGACATGAAAAAATTAGCTATCAAGCAAGCCAACCAACCGTTGCGCCAAGTTATCTTATTACACCGAGGGCATGAGCATTCCGGACGATTGGTAGAGCTAGGAGAGCAGTTTGCAACAGCTGGCTATCAAGTGTTTGCTTGGGATGCGCGCGGCAATGGGCGCTCAGGGGGTATCAAAGATCATGCTGAGAGCGTTACCGAGCTTGAGCGAGATTTAGAGGGTTTTGTACAACTGGTGATTGGGCAAACAGGCATTGCTATCGAAGATACACTGATTGTCGCTAGCAGTATCGGCGCAGTGTTGGCAGCAGCATGGGTACATGATTATGCGCCAAATATACGCGGCATGGTACTTGGCACGCCTGCGCTCAGTATTCGCTTGTACATGCCCTTTGCCATACCGTCACTAAAAGTGGCACGTACGCTGGGTCTGATGTCCCGTGTCAGCAGCTATGTTAAAGCACAAGTATTGACCCATGATAAAGACGCGCAGCAAGCCTATAATGCTGATCCGTTAATATCCAACAGTATCTCGACCGACTTACTCATTGATACGCATGCGACGGGTCAACGCTTGCTCGACGATGCAGGGGCTATCACTGTACCGACGTTTGTTTTATGTGCAGGTAAGGATTATGTGGTCGATAAGCAGGCTGAACGCGCGTTTTATGAAGCGATTAACACACCGATTAAACGTTGGCAGTTGTATCCAGACAGCTATCATGCAATTTTTCATGAGACCAATAAAGCTGATGTATTTGCCGACTGCATTGAGTTTGCTGAGCAAGTATTTAGCACACACGTCCAAGCACCTGATTTGAGTACCGCTCATCTTAATAGTGCCAGTAAAGACAAGGTAGACCGCTTAGCGATTAAACCATTTAATCCAAGTTTTGCCATTACCCGTTTTGTGATGCAGAAATTTGGTCACGTCAGCGATGCGATTGCGACAGGGCTCGAGCATGGATTTGATTCTGGTCATTCGCTAGATCATATCTATTACAACAAGCCTAGCGGTCAGAACAAATTTGGACAAGCAGTTGATAGGTTTTATTTAAACAATATCGGCTGGCAAGGTATTCGTATTCGCCGTGAGCATATATTGGAGTTGGCACGTTTAGCACTTGTAGATATCGAAGATAAAAACCAAAGCAGCAATAAATCATACCAACCAAAACTGTTAGATATCGCTAGTGGACATGGTTTTTATGCATTTGATCTGCTAACAGAGTTTGCAGATTTGCATGCTGAGTTGCGTGATTATGAGATGCATAATATCCAAGCATTGCAAGCAAAGGCAGAGCATTTAGCCATAAGCAATCGAGTAATGACCAGTCAAAAGGATGCCTTTGATCCTGCCAGTTATATTGATGCAGATACGAATGATACTAGTACCGATACTAAAAAAGCAGATCTTGCTATTGCTTCTGGGTTATTTGAATTGTTCTCTGATAATGCGCTACCGGCGACGGCATTGGCTGGTATTTATAACAGTTTAAAATCGGGCGGTTATCTGATTTATACCAACCAACCGTGGCACCCTGAGCAGGAATTTATTAGTAAAACATTAAACAATCACCGTGGTAATAGTTGGGTGATGCGTTGTCGTTCGCAAGCAGAAATGGACCAACTGGTTGAGCGTGCAGGCTTTAAGAAAGTCACGATGCGTATCGATCGCTTTGGGATATTTACTGTTTCGTTAGCGATTAAAACTGTATCAACTGATGACGAGTGATAGATGAACAATGAGCAGGTTAAACCTTATGAGCGTGTTCAGCTGTTTTCAGGGGGCGGCTCACGCTTTGGTTACTATTTGGGCAGTTATGCAGCCCTAGCAGCGCATGATTTGACGCCAGACATTATCGTTGGTACTTGCGGTGGTAGTTTGTCTGCTTACTTAGTACAACTTGCGCCTGACCCCAAGGATTTGCAAGCGCTGATGTGTAGTCGTGAGTTGTATCGTGTCATCACTGCCATCAGACATGTCGCGCCAGATGAAGCCAATAAACGTCTAAAGCTGCGTTATATGACCCATGCACTCAAACGTTGGCGGTTATCAAAGCAAAGGGATAACGGACAAGGCCAACGGCAAGCAGACAGCTACGAGCGACTGTTAAATGAGCTACAGCAGTTGGCAATGTTTCGTATTGATAACGAGCAGTACTGGCTAGATGAGCTGTCGAGGTTTGCTGTTAGTGATAATGGTAGCGCTGCTGATAAAACAACGCCAGAGATAGCTATCATTGCCAGTCGATTGTATCAAGCATCTACTGATGGCTTATATAATGAAAAAACCACACTGCAAGAGTTGTTATTTGCGCCGCCGTGCTTAGCAAATTTGCCAAATTTCGCATCAGGTCTGGCCGACGGGCAAATGACATCACCGGCGCACACATTCGCAAACGGACGCATACACCCTTCTGTAAAGGTGCAGACGCAATGGGATTTTGCCCCAGTGATCCGCGCTTCTATGGCTGACATGTACTATCTACCGCCAACACATATCACAGAGCTTGGCTGGTGCTTGGGAGGTGTGATCAATCTGACACCGATTGAGCTAGCCTGTCAGTTGGGCGACAGCGTATTTGCAGAGACCAAGGCAGGTTATGACGCATGGCTAGCTGCTCCCGCGATTCAGCGTGTTTTTGGTTTTGATCCCAATGAGCGCTTGGCAGCAGTACACAGTTATCAACCAGTCAGTGTGTCGGCGCTCACTGAAACCATTAATAAAAACCGTCAGCTACATTGGTTACCATTTGCCGATAATGAACAGCAGTTAGCAGGTCAAAATGTGCAAAAGCGGTTTAACCTAAAGCAAATGACTGTTGAGCTAATACACAGCGACTATGACGGTTTTGTGCAGCAAATGCAGGCGCAATGGCAATATGGCTATCAGCGTACGGTCAACTATATACAGCAACATAAATTATGAAAAACATCGCAAAAGGTATCACTAGAAACCATGCGCCGCATATTATTATCGTTGGTGGTACGAGTGGCATTGGCTTGGCATTGGCGTTGCATCATCAGATGCTTGGCTGGCAGGTGAGCGTTGTTGGTAGTAGCGCAGCAAAGATAGCCGATATCAATAGCCAGCATCCTGCTATCGTAACTTATGTGTGTGATTTAACTGAACCAAATCAAACGCAAACGTTATTAGACAATTTGTCAGGTATTCCATTTCAAAGGCTGATCTATAGTGCTGGTAGCTATACCAATGAGCGTATCCATCACTTAAATCAAGCAGATAGCGACCAAATGCTAGCAATTAATTTACAGGCATTTGAGCAGGTTTTTAGATGGGCAAGTGATCAGTTAAAGCAGCAGTTAAAACAATCACATCAGGCGTTGGATTTGACTGGAAGTGACAGAACTAGCCTCATCTGTATTGCCTCTATCGCAGGTACGATGGATTATCCTTATGCTAGCCTTTATGCAAAAAGCAAACGTGCAATGATTGCTACGGCTAGCGCTTATCGAGCAGCACTTGCGCCTTACAACATCCAAGTGAACTGTATTGCTTCAGGCTATATCAATACTCAAGCATTGCGTGATTTAAACGATGGCGATGCTAGCCATAAGCCATTTATCATGAGCACGCAAGCGGCGGTTGATCATATTATGCAAGCGATTGACGATGATGTAGAGCTGGCGATATTTCCACGCTCGATGCGCTATATCACAAGTGTTTTAAACCATTTACCAAAGCCTGTGCTCAATTGGATATTGCGCAGTAAACTAGATAAAGCATAGATGACTATGCTATCTGTGCTTTGATTGTATTTAACCAAATAACCAGTACAGTAGGGTAAATACTGGCACTCCAATCAGCAAACTGTCTATCCGATCTAATACCCCACCATGACCAGCGAGCATCGTTCCGGTGTCTTTCACCCCATGTTGACGCTTAAATGCTGATTCCAACAAGTCTCCAAATATACCGCTTACAGCCAAGCCATAGGTAGCTAATAGACAGACCCACCAATCAAAAGGGGTGAGCCAAAAACCTAATACTGCTGCCAACATTGCCGCAACTAAACTGCCAAAGATAGCACCTTCAATGCTTTTATTCGGGCTAATAGTCGGCGCTAGACCTCGTTTAAACAGCTTACGTCCAAGCAGTCTTCCACATAGATATTGAGCAATATCGTTGAACTGACTGGCAAATAATACGAAGAGTAAAACGCCATATTGTTCGCGTTGCCAGGTCAATTGCTGCAAGACAATAAGGCTAATGATGAGTGAGATGAATGCAACACTCAGTAGCAGATCTAAGGAATTGAGCCGCGTATAGTGTTGAGTCAGATTGAGAGAGGTTTTCGCTAGTAGGGAAGTATTTGGCTGTAAGCCTTGCGCTTGGAGTTTATTAATGAGTACGGCTTTACTGCGTAAACACCATAGGCGTTTAATCTCGTAGCTGCCGCGTATACCAATTAATATAAAGAATAAAATGAGCAGCCATTGATAGGGATATACTTGCGAATGAGAACCTTGCGTATCGTTCGTTATTTTTGCAATCACATAGCAAGTGCAGAGCGCGGCGAGCATCAACCACCACGAGCGGGCTATCAAGTAGATTTTTGGCAAGCGTTTGCGCAGACGAGGTACGGCAAGCATACTCCAAGCCAAGCTGACAATTATCATCAGGGCAATCACAAACACAATATCAGAAGCCATACCGTGGACACTCAAAGAAGAAGTAATATTTTAAGCCTATCCATAATGATAGCTTAAATGCTTCTTTAACTATAGTGTTAGATATCCTCTTGATGGGTTTGGCTATTATCTGTTATCTGTCGTAGGTTTAAATATGGTCAGTAACAAGTATTGGTAGCCGCTCGTTTTCTGTAATGCGATTCATGGAACCAAGCGTAGCGTTTCTCCGTGGCAAAATGATACTGGTTAAAGGCGTTTCAGCTAAGTTAGGATAATCCTCACGATAATGCCCACCGCGACTCTCAAAGCGCTGATAAGCCGATTGAACAATCATCGTTGCTAACGCTAATTGCCTCACCAATTGAAAAATGGCAAGCTCACTGTTAGTAGTAGGAGTTCTACTGCTCGTATCAGATAGCATGATCTCAGTATGTTCGATTGACTCTTGCCACTGCTCAATTTGTCGCAATGCTTGCTCTAATTTTTCATCGCTACGTGTGATGCCCATATTGGCTGTCAAAAGAGCTTTCAACGCTATAGTTATCTCTGCAATATCTACGTCAGAATGAAATGCTTTATCAGCCTTATAAGCTGGGAGTGATGACTGCTTGGAAGATGGCAAGATGACAAATTGAGTGTTTTCTAATGTCGGATATTGCCAAATACCGGCAGCTAACTGATGTAGTCCATAATAGGCAGTCGTATGTGGCTGTGCCATTTTTTCTAAAACTTCAGCCGTTTTCTCTAAAGCTTCTAAGTTCTTTAAGCGTTCCAATTTTATTAAGTAATGAGGTAAGTTGGCGGCGATGTTGCGACCAACCACCACACACTCCAACAATGAATTGCTTGCTAAGCGGTTGGCTCCATGCAGCCCTGTATAAGCAACTTCACCTGCTGCATACAGCCCTGCAATATCGGTCAATCCATTGGCATCAGTCACCACGCCGCCACAACTATAATGGGCAGTCGGAGCGACCGGAATAGGGTCTGTGGTCATATCTATGCCGAGTGCTAGCAGCGTCTGATAAATCTGCGGGAAATGCGCTTGTATGAATGCAGCTGGCAAGTGACTGACATCAAGGTGAACATAGCCAAGTCCGTTACTACTAATCTGATTGGCTATTGCTCGAGCGACGATATCGCGTGGCGCCAATTCAGCGCGCTCATCAATATCTAACATAAAGCGCGCGCCAGTCTGCGGACAATACAGTCGTCCACCTTCACCGCGTAATGCTTCAGATATCAAAAAGCTGCTGTCATCTAATGCCAGACCCGTTGGGTGAAATTGAATAAATTCTAAATTTGCCAAGCGACAGCCTGCTTGCCATGCCATCATGATGCCATCACCAACACAGACGTTAGGTGCGCTGGCACGCTTAAATAGTTGACCCAAGCCACCACTAGCGAGTACGACAGCTGAACTATGAATGATGAGTTGACGCTCATTGATATGATCAAAGACCAGCGCCCCTCGGCAATGTCTAATCTCGCTATCGTTTATGCTAAAAGAAGAGCTGCTAATCATAGGTGAGGTCAGTAACTCTAATGCTTCATGATAAGGCAAGATAGTGATATTGGCGGCAGTCTGTGCTTTGATGTTTAATGCGTCCATCACGTGCCGACCCGTTGCATCATCCGCATGAGCCACACGTCTACAGCCATGACCGCCTTCTTTGGTCAAGTGTAAGTCACTGGTTTTTAAGACTGCAAAATCAGGTGTATTATCAATTTTTTTAGTTAAAGTAGATTGAGTAAATGGCACACCTTGCTCGCATAGCCACTGCACCGCTTGCTGTCCTGCACCCAAGATACGGGCAGTATTGTCCATCGCACACAATCCTGCGCCAGCGATTAAAGTATCAGCGACATGCTCAGTCACAGAGTCTGCTTTGTCTAAGCTAGCTGCGATACCACCTTGAGCGTAATGACTTGAGCACACTTCAAGTGCCGCTTTGCTTAAAACAGTGATATTCAGCGATTTCGGCAGAGATAGCGCGGTGCTCAAACCTGCCAGACCAGCTCCAATAATAAAAACATCAGTTTTTATAATATGACTCATATCACTGCTGCTCCTGTTATTTATATAGCGAGTGGTGCTGGAACGATCAACTGAATGCGACTGACTCATGCTAGGCTGCCCCAACGTTAGCAAACAGTGTACGGTCTTTTACAATGTCGCCACTAGCGGCCACGCGTTGCTTTTGTACTTCAGCAAAATCGAGCATCCGTTGTAAAGGTTTCTTAGCTGCTACTGCTAGCTCAGGTGTCATTAGCACTTCACCGCTTTGATTGGTTAAGCACTGTTCAATCCCTTTTAGACCGTTCATGGCCATCCAAGGACAAAACGCACAGCTCTTACAGCTTGCACTCTCACCAGCAGTTGGTGCGGCCAAGAATCGCTTGTTTGGTGAGCGTTTTTGCATCTCGTGCAATATACCCAAATCAGTAGCGACGATAAAGGTATCAGCATCCACCTCATACGTTGATTGCAAAAGTTTGCTAGTCGAGCCGACCACATCAGCGAGTGCCACCACGCTATCAGGTGACTCAGGATGTACCAAGACTTTGGCCTCTGGGTGCTCCTGTTTTAATTGCAGGAGTTCAGTGGCTTTAAATTCGTTATGTACCAAACAAGACCCTTGCCAGAGCAACATGTCTGCGCCAGTCTCACGAGCGATATATTTACCCAAATGACGGTCAGGTCCCCAAATAATCGGCTCACCTTGGGCATGTAAATGACGAACGATGTCGATACCGACAGATGAGGTCACTACCCAATCAGCTCTCGCTTTTACTGCGGCGCTGGTATTGGCGTAGACGACAACAGTACGCTCAGGATGGGCATCACAAAATGCTGAAAACTCGTCAGCAGGACAGCCTAAATCGAGCGAGCATTCGGCTTCTAAATCTGGCATGAGGACGGTCTTTTCCATGCTCAATATTTTTGCCGATTCACCCATAAAGCGCACACCAGCGACGACCAATGTTTGGGCGCTATGAGCTTGTCCAAAGCGTGCCATTTCAAGTGAGTCACCGACGCAGCCACCGGTTGCCAATGCCAAGTCTTGGATAAAAGGGTCGACATAGTAATGTGCTACCAGTACGGCATTATTCTCTTTCAGCAGCTGCTTGATATTTTCTTCAACCACGATGCGTTCAGCGCGAGGCAAGTTTGCTGGCATTTTAGCCTTGGCATATTCAATGTTCATCTGAGTGGCGATGCGATTGTCTGTACTCATGATAGGTGCGTCGTAAGGATATTTTTTCATAATGGCAGCCTTTGTTGGTGCAATAACGATAAATGTATGAGCTAAAAAATAGGTAATTGGACATAATAAATTTATAAGTTGTCTTAATTATGCTCATTTTGAGCATAATTACAAGTGGTTTTTTATACTTAATAAGTCAAAAGATTAGGTTTTAGTGCTCAAAGTGATGTGTAATTAAGCCGTACTGAGCTTAAAAACAGTGCTAATTCATGCCCCTTATAACTATTTATCTATATTGATTTTTCATACTTACAACCACAGACTATGATAGTTTTAGATTCGAGCTATACTAAGCAATACCATAGCTATTAACCCCAATAGCCTTTTACATTTCAGAGAAAAAGGATAATTCCCAAAGCCATGACGTTGTCTTATTCACATGCGCACCAGCAAGGTAGCGGCACGACAGAAGTAGTCGCCGTATTGGTCGCTATCACAGAGCATATCGCGCGCGTTCTAACCGTTGACCAAGGCAAGCTGTTGCCAAATGGGCCACTTATGCCGCTACATCGCTCGTTACAAGCAGGTGTGCGTCAATGGGTAGAGGAGCAAACGCAGCAACCGCTTGGATATTTGGAGCAGTTATATACCTTTGTCGATACTAACAGGCGTAATATTGATGGCCATGCGTTGGTGTATGTGAGTTATTTAGGTTTGGTGCAAGAGACGCAAACGCAGGCACTCCAAAGCAAAGCACTCTGGCGAGATTGGTATGATTATTTCCCATGGGAAAATCATTTGGACGGTATGCCCAGTATTATTATGGACTTTATCGTGCCTGCGCTACTTGAATGGGCCAATACTGCCAACGACTCGATTGTCCAACAGCGCAGGCGTCAGCGAGTTGGCCTGTGTTGGGGGCTGGACGAAGCGTTTTTGGCAAGTGGCAAACTCACTGACAGTCAATCATTCAACGAACACGATAATGAAAGTAGAGAATGGATTGCAGAGCATGTATTACTACGCTATGAGATGCTTTATGAAGCAGGTCTGATACCCGAAGCCCCTAATTATCCGCCCAACTATCAGGCTGTTGCTTTGCCAGAGGACTGGTCACAACGCATAGGCGTCCCCATGTATTATGATCACCGTCGCGTGATTGCTACTGCTATCTCAAGACTGCGCGCGAAGATTGAATATAGACCGCTTATTTTTGGTCTGATGCCAGACGTCTTTACCTTATCGCAGTTGCAGCAGAGTGTTGAGGCATTATCAGGAGTGCGCTTGCACAAGCAAAACTTTCGTCGATTGCTTGATTCGCAAAATCTAGTAATGGAGACAGGAGAGAGTAGTACTGCTCAGCGCGGTCGTCCTGCCAAGTTATATCGCTTCCGCCATGATATTGAATTACAGAGTTTATTGATGGACAGCAAACTTCCTAAGCGCAAATAACGATGAGCATCCAATAATATCTCGTACTTAACATAGCTAGCAAAACGAAAAATCTGTCACCTTTCCTTGCAGGGTCGCTAACTTTACGCTATATTTATGCTCATTTTGAGTTTAAATGACGAGCAGTTTCTATCAATATCATGCCTAGATAAGGGTCAAAGATGACAATTGAAAAAGCGCCAGCATTGGATGACGTATTGCTTAAACCATTGGTTGAGAATGCACTAACTGAAGATTTGGGTAGGCGTGGTGATGTAACGTCGCAAGCTACTATCCCAGCCGATATGCAAGCGCAGCTACAGATCAAGGCGCGGCAAGCAGGCGTGATATGTGGTATCGATTTGGCACGTTTGTCTTTTGCCTTAGTCGATGCACAAATTGAGTTTATTGCACAAGTACAGGATGGCGAAACAGTAGAGGCTGGCGCAGTGTTAGCGACCGTAAAAGGTAACGCGCGTCACTTGTTGACAGCAGAACGCACGGCACTGAACTTTATGACCCATCTCAGCGGTATTGCGACAGCGACCCGTCAGATTGTCGATAGTGTGGCCCAATATCCTGCGCAGATTACTTGTACACGCAAGACCATTCCAGGCTTACGTATTGTACAAAAATACGCCGTACGCTGCGGCGGCGGACGCAACCATCGCTTGGGATTGGATGATGCGATTTTAATTAAAGACAATCATATCGCCATTGCTGGTGACATCAAAACGGCCATTCAGCAAGCCCAGAAATTTGCTGGGCATCTGATTCCTATTGAGGTCGAAGTCGATACACTAGAGCAATTAGAGCAAGCGCTCGATGCAGGTGTGAGTTTAGTGCTATTAGACAACATGTCGCCTGAAACATTATCGCAAGCGGTTACTATGTGTCAGGGTCGAGCAAAGACTGAAGCCTCAGGTGGTATTACGCCTGAAACGGTACAAGCGGCGGCAAGTACAGGGGTTGATTTTATCGCGATGGGCTATTTGACGCACAGTACGACAGCCTTGGATATTGGGCTAGATTTTAGTGCATAAGTGCAGGCGTAATAAAGGCTAATATCATTATATACGCTAGATTTTAGCGAAAGGACTATCACCGAGTTAATAGAATGGCAATTTATACTGACAGCTTGTACTGATAATCGGTTAAATGCTTGTTTTTACACTGAAGCTTTACTAAGGTGACATGTAGGCGTAACGGCGCAAAGTTAATGATTTTCTTAGCTTATCTGCCTATGCTACAATGCTATTTTTAGTTGCCTATTGGGTCATCGTTGCACTCGCACGATGACCTTATCTTTTTGCACAAGCGGTATCAATAGACAAGCGAGCGCTCAGTGAATACTGAAATTATCAAGATAATCCTAGCCTTTATGGTATTGATCAATCCATTTAGCGCATTGACGTTATTTTTAGATTTGACTCGCGGCTATTCGATGAACAATCGACGTAAGGTCGCGCGCGTTGCTTGTTTGACCATTTTTATCACCATCAGCTTTTTCACGATTGCAGGTGAAACGCTACTAAAAACCCTTGGTATTTCTATCGGCTCGTTCCAGTTGGCAGGCGGTATATTGGTATTTTTAATTGCGCTAAATATGATGAATGGAGAGGGTAACCCTGTTAAACCTGATCAAGAGAACTTCGATGTTGATCATGTGAAAGACGCGCCAGTCTCGATGGCAGCTGCCGTGGTTCCCCTCGCGATTCCAATGATGATTGGGCCTGGTGGTATCTCCACGGTTATCATTTACTCTTCACAAGTATCAGGTATTTTGCAGGTATCCGCTATCTTGATTGCTGGCTTATTCATCAGTCTGTTTTGCTATTTGGCATTGATGGCGGCAGGTCGTATCAGTCGCTTACTAGGCGATACTGGCTTGAACATCATGAGTCGAATCATGGGTATGCTATTGGCAGCCGTTTCTATCGAAATTATCGTTAATGGACTGCGTACGCTCTTTCCTAGCTTGATGTAAATGATCAATACAATATTGCTAACCATATATATTTATACAGTGGTTAGCGGATATCGGATATCGACGTAATTTAGTTTATCCAATACGTCGTTTACTTAATATTCAGTTTATTCAACACTCAGCTTATCTATCATTTCCTAGTTATACTTCTATCAGCTTTGATACAAATGCCAAGCTAGATAGAGCATCAGTAACCCTACCAAAGCATCCAGTATGTTCCATGCCTTAGGCTTCTCAAATAGAGGCCTGAGTAATCGTGCACCATACCCAAGCGCAAAGAAGAAAAAGAACGAAGCGCTAATTGCACCTGCGGCAAACGTCAATTTACTGCTTGCACCCGTAGAGACCATGCCGACGAGTACCAATGTGTCTAGATAGACGTGCGGGTTTAGCCAAGTAAAACCAAAGCATAGTAACAAGGCTTTTTTTAAGCTAGTCACGACTTGTCCTTCGACAGTCAAAGCATGTGACACACGTACGCTGGCATACAAACTCTGTAAGCCATATCCTAATAAAAATATAACGCCTGCTATTTTTGCGATATCTATAACGTGAGGATAGCGGGCCGTAACTGCACCAAAACCACCAACACCTGCTGATATTAAAAACGCATCGCTCACCGCACAAAATAAACAAACAAAAAATATGTGCTCGCGTTTGAGCCCTTGTTTGAGTACAAAGGCGTTTTGGGAGCCAATAGCAATGATGAGAGATAGCCCAAGTAGGAAGCCAGAAATATAATCGGGAGCATTCATAATACGGCGCTTAACGGTTGGAGTGTAGGAATGGTGACATTTTGCTTACTGGCAGGCCAGCAAAAACCTGCTAAGATACGCTATTGAATGAATGTATGCAATATGCGCACAATGTGAGTGTAATAGACGAGGGGCAGAACAAGTCATGGTAGTCAGTTTGACAAGAATGCTACAGTCATTTGGGCAAGCTCAAGATGACCTACCAACATTGGCAGCAAAGAATGCTCAGGAGATGAGCGTCAATCATGAACAGGATGCTGCTGCCGATAATGATAGCAATCACGCAGTACAAGAGCGTTCTCCACTAACTCCGCCTGAACGTGTAAACCGTATATGTGATGCGTTGGCACAAGTGAGTGATAGCCAATCATCCACGCCTTTGACTGATCGATATCTGAGTAATCGTGCTCAAATGCGCCCAACCAATAGACCGCCTTTTGACCCAGATACCTTGTGGTATCTCAAACATGGACGTTGTCCGATTATGACTGAGCTTGTTGATGTGGTTGATGAGGCCACCCTAAATGCCATGCCTATTGAAGCCGTTGCGATATTAGATCGTATCAACGGTAAGCTAAAGCGTTACCGTGAGTGGAGTAGTGAGCTGAACGAACAGCAACAGCAGCAACATAATGAGCGTCAGTTCGTTATCGACAAGCTAGTATCCGAAAGTATCCCTGAAGCATTACATCATTATGAGCAGCTACAACGCTTTAGTCCGCATCGCACCAAAAATAATATGGTGCAGGGTAAGATGACAGCCGGTGATATGCTGACAGACTTGTTCTTAGAGATTGACTACGAGCTGGACGAATTATTGGATGAATTGCATCAGACAGTTTTGAACCGCCTTGCCTCAACCCATCGCTATGTTAAGAGCCGTACGCAAAGTTAAATGTTCTTTGATGATGTTTTTTTGAACACTGGCAAAGGTTAAGTATTATCAAAAAACACAATCGACCCAGTGCATAACAATATAGGGCTTTAATAGAGCCTTATTTTTTTGTTTAATAATAACAATCATAAGAAATCAGCCACGACATTCTGATAAGTAATAAGGACAATATAATGACCCAAATGACTGCGATGTTCGTAATGTTTGTTTTGTATGGGCTGTTGCCAGCGGCTGGGTTATATCTAGGTTATCGTGGCATTAAAAAAGTCACAGCACCCAAAATGCTCGAATATAAGGCGATGCCGCAACTGGGTTATATACCTGAAAAAAGCCTACCTGACGACGTTAAAACTGCTCTGGAGCAAATTAATACAAAGGGTGAAAAGCTGCGTGTCATGTATGGCGATACCAATAACGATGGCAAAATTGATGATAAAGATACTGTCAACGAAACTTATATTATGATTCAAAACCTAATGGATAGGCATGTGCCGCAAGCCGTCGCTGACTATCGCCGCTTGCATGATTTAGATGTGACGGATAGTGCGCTTGCTGACACTACCAAAATTAAACATTCTAATGTTACTGGTAAAGAAGCCTTGTTAGACGTGCTTAAGACAATTAACACACAGTTTGATGACCTGCTCAACGCGTCATATCATCAAGACGGTCAAAAACTACTTGCAACCAATCGCTATCTCCAAAAACGTTTTAACAATCTTGCTAGCAATACAGATATTCTAAAGCCCGATAGCAATGCCAGTAGTGATGTTAGTAGTGATGTTAGTAGTGATGTTAGTAGTGGTGTTAGTAGTGGTGTTAGTAGTGGTGTTAGTAGTGATGTAAATATTCAAGCGATTGAAAGCCCAACTGGTGAAAATGTGAGTGCTAAAGACATTAAGCTGTAAATACAAAGTTGAACGGTGAAAGGGTAAAGAGCAAGCGTATATGAGTATCTTAATAGGCATCGGTATTGTAACGACCGTCACTACCTTTTATCTAGGTAGAAAAGGCTGGCAGGCTTTTCATAAAGCCGTCGGTATCTCACCTGGTGTGCTCACTTATCAGGATTATGATGCGCCCTTGTCATTAGCCACATTAAGCTTGCAGCAGCTAAAGTTAAATAAACAGCACTTAAAAAACTTGTCAGAGCAACAACTACGCCAGTTAAAAGATATCGATGAGAAAGTAAGCAGCTATCACGCTTATCAAGCAGCCCTACACGCTCAATATAAGACACCAGCGATAACAGAAGCACAGTTTGTATTAAGTAAAATGCTGCAAACACGGTTACCCGAGATGCTAGCTACTCACTATCAATTAACAAATATAAACGTCACTAATGAGAATAGCGAAAAGAGGTTAGAGGCTAGTGAGTTATTGCAGAGTGTTTTAGATAATATCGAACAGCGTTTGGATAGATTACTGGCACAAATGGACGAGGAGCAGCTAAAAGAGCTGCGAGTCATGAAACACTATATTAATAGTCACGATAGCTGAGCCGCTATTTTTATACTAAGCGACTGTGACCTCTGTAAACTGTGACGCCTATAAAAAGACATAAAAAAGCGGTCAATGACTATTTATCATTGACCGCTTTTTTATGTTTATTCTAAATCTATTCAAGACTTAGAATAATGTTAACCCAATTTAACTAGCGCTTATCATTGCGATTACGGGTGTTACGTGTACCGCGGCTGGCAGGGCTAGCGCTACTTTTAGGTTTCGCGCTGCTGTTGCGGTTATCGCTACGAGTATCAGTGCGACGCGCTTTAAGCGGCTTGTTTCTGATACGTTCTTGTTTTTCTTTGGCTGCGCCATGTAGACCCGTGCCATAACGTGGGCGTAAGCTGACCAAATCCGTCAACGTATTGATTTCTTTTTTATCAAGCTCTAAGAAACGACCAGTACGTAGCTCTTTTGGTAGAACAATCGTGCCATAGCGTGTACGTAGTAGACGACTAACTTTTAGACCTTGTGATTCAAACAAACGACGTACTTCGCGGTTACGGCCTTCTTTTAGCTGGACGTGATACCACTTGTTGACGCCTTCGCCGCCGCCTTCTTTGATGTCTTCAAATTTTGCAAGGCCATCTTCTAGCATGACGCCAGCGGTCAATGCACGGGCGATATCAGGCGTTACTTCACCCAATACACGTACCGCATATTCACGAGTGACTTCACCAGATGGATGCATCAAGCGATGCGCCATTTCGCCATCATTAGTAAATAACAATAGGCCAGTTGAGTTGATGTCCAAACGTCCAACCATTACCCAGCGGTCATGAGTCAGCTTTGGCAAACGCTCAAAGACAGTTGGGCGACCTTCTGGATCTTTAGCAGAGCAAACTTCGCCTTCAGGCTTGTAGTAAGCGATAACACGGCGACGCTTCTCGTTTTCAGAAGTGTATTTGATTTGACGGCCATCAACGCGAATCTCATCACCTTGCGAGACGCGATCACCGATGGTCGCAGGACCATTGTTAACCGTTACGCGGCCAGATTTAATAACTTCTTCCATTTGACGGCGTGAACCAAGTCCCATACGGGCGAGTGCTTTCTGTAATTTTTCATCTTTCATCATAATATCCTTGAGTCGGTGGGTTTACATTTCTCAATGTAAAAAATTGGATTGACTATTCTACGCTATTTTAACAAATTTAGCACGTAAACCAATACCTTACTGGTTAATGATGTATTCACCCATAAATAAGCAATACTGTTTAATTGACTTATTATGAAAATTTATCAGTGCGCAGGCTTTATCTTACGCTAGGATTTTGTAGCGTACACAGGTACAATATTACTCTTAGTCAAAGATTGACGAACCAAAGGACAGGCATGCAAAGTATTTGCGCGCGCTGTCTTTATTTTTTTATATCGTACCCTCTATTGGAGTTACTATGTCTACTGCCCAAGAATCCGCTACCGTTTTGGACGGCAAAGCACTTGCCAAACAAATAGAACAGGATCTGCGCACGCGCGTAGATACGATTAAGGAAAAGACTGGCCGCACCCCAAGCTTAGCGACGATATTGGTTGGTGACGATCCAGCCTCTGCCACTTATGTTCGTATGAAAGGCAACGCCTGTAAGCGTGTTGGCATGGACTCTATACGCGTTGAGATGCCGAGTGCCACGACCACTGAGCAGCTCATGGCAAAAATAGATGAGTTAAATAGCAATCCAGATGTACACGGCATTTTGCTACAGCATCCGGTTCCTGAGCATATTGATGAGCGTGCTTGTTTTGAGCAGATTGACTTAGCAAAAGACGTCGATGGCGTGACTTGTCTTGGTTTTGGTCGTATGGCGATGCAGCAGTCAGCTTATGGCTCATGCACACCGCAGGGCATTATGCATTTGTTAGAGCATTATAATATCGAGCTATCAGGTAAAGAAGCCGTAGTCGTAGGACGTAGTGCTATCTTAGGTAAGCCAATGGCGATGATGCTATTGAATGCCAACTGTACAGTGACTATCTGCCATTCAAGAACTCAAGATTTGGCAGCGCATATCAAGCGTGCAGATATCGTGGTTGGTGCCGTAGGCGTACCTGAGCTTATTAAAGCGGAGTGGATCAAATCAGGAGCGGTTGTCATTGACGCAGGTTTCCATCCGACAGATGATGGCGGTGTTGGTGATATCGAAATGCAAGGCATGGAAAACATTGCCAGCGCTTATACGCCAGTACCAGGCGGCGTTGGACCGATGACTATCAACACGCTTATTCGCCAAACGGTCGATGCTGCTGAAAAATCAGCGGGTTTGAATAACGGCTAAAAAGATAGTCATACGAATACTGATTGCCGATACATAAGGGGCCTGAGGTAACATAAACTCAGGCTAAATCAACCACATTTCAGTTGATAGGACCTAAACATGGCTAAAAAAAACGTAGGTGTTCATGAGCGACTACAAGGTATTGGTAGAGAGTTTGTCGATGTCTGTCATTACGTTATTTTATTTCTAATCAGTGTGGTTGTTGTTTGGACCGCAGGTAAAGAGTTTATTTATATTGTCCAAAAAGGCTCAGCAGATCTAAAAGACATATTGATGTTATTTATTTACCTTGAGCTACTGGCTATGATAGGTATTTACTTTAAAACCCACCGACTGCCAGTACAGTTTTTGATATTTATTGCCATAACAGCATTGTCACGACATTTGGTGGTTGATGTGCAGGCGGTTTCAGACTATTTCCATTTATGGCTGCTTGCGACAATTTCCGTGGCCATCATGCTACTGAGCGGCTCTATTGTAATCCTGACTTGGACGGCCAAAACATTTGGTCGCCCAGAGGATAATCTTGATAAGCAGCATGCAAATCTAACAGTTAAGGCGCTATTGCCTGATAATGCTCAAGCACCTGATAGTCATACTAAGCATCGCCGTGAATAATTAGATAGCGTTACAAAAAGATAGCAACATAAAAAAAGAGCGACCAGTGGTTGCTCTTTTTTTATGCCTAGCGTTTGGTATTACAACCATTTCAATCTCTTGAAGTTATAGTACAGATAGCTACATAAGGTGATAATAATGGTCATGATGACAAGGTAAGAGTATTTCCAATGTAGCTCAGGCATAAAATCAAAGTTCATGCCATAGATACCAGCGATAGCTGTCGGCACTGCCAGAATACCCGCCCATGCAGCGAGCTTACGCACGACTTCATTCTGACCCATATTGACCATCGCCATATAGGTATTCATCACCACGCTCAGCATTTCATTGAGGCCATTAATAGCATCTAGTGAGTGCAACAGGTGATCGTTCACATCGCGAAAGTACGGCTTAGCGGCTTGAGAAAATCCAGAGACAATCTCACTTTTTTTATGATTGATAAAAAAGCTACAGATGTCTTGCACAGGTAAGATAATGGCGCGCATATGTACCAGTTGTGACTTTAGCTCGTAAAGGTTTTTTAGGGTGCCTTTATCAAACTCATAGGTGAAGACTTTGTGCTCCTGCTCACGCAAATAGCGACCCAATCGGTCAGTGATGGGCATGTAGTTATCAACGATAAAATCGAGGATAGCGTGCAATACAAAGATAGGGCCCATGCGTAACTTCTCAGGGCGACGATGGCAGTGTTCACGTACTGGCGCATAAGAGTTTGACGGGCCATTGCGAATCGTAATCAGGTAGTTTTTACCCATAAATATTGCAGTCGTACCATAACGAATGACATTGTCTTCTAGCTTGGCCGTACGTAGCACCACAAAGACCATATCATTATCGTAGTTTTCGACCTTAGCACGTTGATGATCAGCAAAGGCATCTTCAATCGCTAGCTCATGCAGGTCAAAGGCTTCTTTTACTTTGACCATCGTTTCTAAGCTTGGATCATATAGCCCAAGCCAAATAAATTGACCGTTGTTTCCTAGCGTACGACTCACATCATTGAGCGCCACTCTATTAAGGTTTTCACCTGTTTTACGTGAGTAAGCGTAGCAATTGACCACTTCACCTGCGCTTGATGAATCAATATCTTCATAGCGTTCAGAGTCAGGATCGTAGACCGTCATGGTCTCGATAGTATCTTCAGTAGTGGCGTCCACATCACCATAGATATAACTATCATCATCGTCCAAATAGAGATGCTTGTCATTCATATTGGCGTAAATATGATTCATATTGGAATCAGGCGCAATATGTGCCGTTTTTTTAATCAATTGATTATTATCATTTTCCATATACTTTCCTGTCATATAATAAAAAAATTCAATAATCCAAATATGCTGTGAAAGCTGCTACGGTTTTATCGTGTGCCAATATTATCTATAGGGCATAGCTTTTTAGCGTATCGATATCTACCAATGCCAATAGGCTCTCGTGACACGCTTCTAGTTTAATTTGCGGTGCAATATCGAAGTCCAATGCTTCAACCCAACGTAGCGCGCAGATGCACCAGTAGTCACCAGGTTTGAGACCAGGAAAGTTGTATTCAGGTAGTGGGGTAATTAGGTCGTTACCGCGACTGGCAGAGAAGTTTAAAAACTCGCTGGTCATCTTGGCGCAGACGGTATGTTGACCGACATCATGGTTGCCAGTATGACAAAAACCATTGCGATAATAGCCAGTAATTGGATCGAAACAACAGCTGGCAAGTGCGGTGCCTAAGACATTGGTTTGGTTGATGGCAGGGTTTGGGTGGTAATCAGATGACATAAGGCTTCCGAGATAAAAATATGTGTTAGTGTATCATGAGTCTGTGCCGAAGACGCTGCCGTAATCACGCTCATTATCTTATGGTTAACAAAAAATAAACCTCTCGGCTATTCGCCCAATATTAAGCCAAATACATCAATGATGACTGTCACACCTGCTAAGCTAATAAGCGGCAATTGAACTGTAATTAGATAGTGATTGTGGCTAATTGTCACTAGGCGAACCTTGAGTGCTATGCTAAACTAAAGCATAAAGTGCCTTGATTATTTGTCGCAATTTTTTAGCGCATAAAGATACTCGTCTTATCATTCTAAATTATACTTATTATTCACCCTTTTGCGGTTACCTGGTTTGTTTATAAATAATTGGGTCAATGATGTTGCGCGTTAAAAATAAACACACACAGCGTCAATACCCGGCAAATCACCCTTTAAGTACCGCATCAGTACCGCGTTTTTGGTAAGCGATACGCCAAACAAGGATTTATTGTGTCTGTTAGTTCTGATTCTGCAAAACCTGCCCAGCCAAATTCTACCAACGAAACAGTGTCTCAGCCTGCTGAAAATAATGCTGCACCCAATCGCATGCCATATTTGAGTAACTTTGGCAGTGATGTTGCCAATAGTTGGCTATTGCCTGATGGGGTGGTTGATGTCCTGTTTGAAGATGCGCATAAGCAAGAAGTGCTTAGACATCAGTTAATCGAGCAGCTTATTACTCATGGTTATCAGCTGGTTTGTCCACCGATGATCGAGTTTACTGAGTCTTTGCTAAGTGATGCATCAGAAGATCTAAAACGCCAAACCTTTAAGATTATCGATCAGTTGACTGGTCGCTTAATGGGCGTACGCGCTGACATTACCCCGCAGATTTTGCGTATAGATGCGCATCATGGCGGTACGGGTATTGCGCGTTATTGCTATGTGGGCGATGTGATTCATACCTTGCCATCAGGTCTGTTTGGTTCACGTACGCCGCTACAGTTGGGTGCTGAGATATTTGGCTGTGCGTCACTAGCGGCAGATATTGAGCTGATAGATGTGCTGTTTACGATGGTGAATAAACTCAATATGAGTGCAGCGCTCCATATCGATTTGGGTCACGTAGCGATATTCAAACGTTTGGCTGAGTTGGCTGAGTTATCAGACAATGATACTGAGCAATTGATGTACTTATATGCCAATAAAAATCTACCAGAGCTCAAGCGTGTTTGCCGTGCTTTGCCAATGGGGGATGATTTTTATGTGTTGGCACGCTTTGGTCATGATATTGCAAACCTATTAGCCAAATTATCAGATGCAGCACAACAAGACAGCCAAATCGCAACGGCAATTGATGAGCTACAGCGTCTGAAAAACTATCTACAAGACCAATGGCAGTGCCCAGTGAGTATTGATGTGACTGAGCTATCAGGTTACCACTATCACACTGGCATCGTCTTCAATGGTTATATCAATAGTGAAACGCAGCCACTCGTACGTGGTGGTCGTTTTGATGGTATGCAAAGTCAGACGCAAGCGTTACGTGCGGCTACGGGGTTTAGTATGGATGTCAGCCGATTGCTGGCTCATACACAGTTAGATGCGCCAACCGTTGTCTTGGTTGATTTTGCCGCTTTGTCTAATGCAAATACAGATGAGATGCAGACGCTACTGCAACAAGTAGAAAGTCTACGTCAGCAAGGCTATCGCGTCACTATGCCGTTAGATGCACAGGACAGTCCAGATGATGTTACGCATCGTTTGAGCATGGCTGATGACAGCCAATGGCAGCTACAAACTGTTTAATTGTCTAATAGTAGGCTATTGAATGGCTCACGCAGCCAAAAGTGTTCAGTACAAATTATGAGAACGCAAAATTATTCGTTAGATATCTCAGTGTTTCTATTTCATAAATCACTGAGATAAAAAGATATAGCTAAGAAAATCATTTTAATTTTCAGCTTTTATTGCACACACCTCAATACATAAAGGTAAGGATTGATCATGGGTAAGAATGTTGTAGTTTTGGGTAGCCAATGGGGCGACGAAGGTAAGGGTAAAATCGTTGATTTACTTACCGAAAAAGCCTCAGCAGTAGCCCGCTTCCAAGGCGGTCATAATGCTGGTCACACGTTGGTTGTCGATGGCAAAACCACTGTCTTGCATTTGATTCCATCAGGTATCTTGCGTGAAGGCGTCACTTGCTTTATCGGTAATGGCGTGGTGTTAGCGCCTGATGCACTACTAAAGGAAATGAAAGAGCTAGAAGATAACAACGTACCAGTACGTGAGCGTCTACGTATCTCTCCTAATTGCCCACTTATCATGCCTTATCACGTGGCACTTGATCAAGCTCGTGAAGCCAAGCGTGGTTCTGGTAAAATCGGTACAACAGGTCGCGGCATTGGTCCTGCATACGAAGATAAAGTAGCACGCCGTGCGATTAAACTTGCTGATTTGTTCCGTGAAGATCTAGAAGAAAAACTACGTAACCTAATCGAATATCACAACTTCCAACTGACTGAGTATTATAAAGTTGAAGCGATTGATTTTGATGAGACACTTAAGCTTTGTAAAGAGTGGAAAGAAGAGATTAAAGGTATGGTTACTGATGTAACTGAAGACCTAAATCAATTACGTCTAGCTGGCAAAAACCTAATGTTTGAAGGTGCTCAAGGTACGCTACTTGATATCGACCACGGTACTTATCCGTTTGTAACCAGCTCAAGTGTAACGGCTGGCGGTGTATCAACGGGTACAGGTATCGGTCCATTGTATTTAGACTATGTACTTGGTATCACCAAAGCGTATACTACGCGCGTTGGTAGTGGTCCGTTCCCAACTGAATTGTTCGATGATGTTGGTGCTCACTTAGCCAAAGTCGGTCATGAATTTGGTGCGACGACTGGCCGTGCCCGTCGCTGTGGTTGGTTCGATGCAGAAGCATTACGCCGTGCAGTAGTACTTAACTCTATGTCAGGTATCTGCTTGACCAAGCTTGACGTACTAGATGGTCTTGAAGAGTTGCTAATCGGTGTAGGTTACAACCTACCTGAAACTGAGTGTGCAGGCGCGCATGATGCTGAATTCTACGAGTCAGTCACACCTAAGTACGAAACAATGCAAGGCTGGAGCGAGTCTACCGTTGGCATTACGAACTATGATGAGCTTCCAGAAAACGCTAAAAAATACATCAAACGTATCGAAGCATTGATCGGTTGCCCAGTTGATATTATCTCAACTGGTCCTGATCGCGAAGAGACTATCGTATTGCGTGATCCGTACGACGCTTAGTTTTTACTACAAACTTGATTAAATAGTTTTTAGTATTAATAAAAAACCTCAACGCTAAGCGTTGGGGTTTTTTGTGTGTGCTACTTCAAGAAATTGATTGATTACCTTGAATTTCAACAGTGTAAGAGTAGGGCTACTAGCTATAATATCATCTAAAAATATCATAAATAATGGATATACTGACATTATTTTGGCTTAATTAAGTGTAAGATATTATAGACGGATTTGGTTTTATCAACATACAAAAAGGAATTTGCTATGACAACGAATACGCTTAAATCCACGATTCGCAATACCTCTATAGCAATAGTTACATCCGCAGCTTTCATGTTGCCTATGTTTGCTTGGGGTGCAGAAAACTGTGACAAACCAAACAATGACTTTGATGGGCTATATTGCCTGACGAAAGTATACTTAGAAGCAGATAAAGAGCTTAACAACTCTTACAGTAAATTGAGTAAACTCCTAAACAAACAGCAAAAAGCCACGCTTAAACGCGGACAATTAGCGTGGATGCGCGAGCGCAACGACCAATGTAGTTATAACGATGGTGATGGTTTCTTTGTCAATATGAGCTGTGCCACCAATAAGACAGCTAATCGAGTTAATTTTTTGAATGAACGTGTGCGTGAATGCAATGCAGGTAGTTGTCGAGACAGTCGCTTAGATGATTAAATGTTTTGATTGGTAGTATGTATTAGCAAAACTCTTAGCAAGGTGTGTTGAGGGTTTTCTAATCATTAATAATGATATAAATACTCTATAAAATCAGTCTGGTAGCTATAAGTGATAAATATGAGTAGCGATAAGGTAAGTAAGTCGATAGCTCATGCATCTGTTGTTGATGAGTACTTAACTTGGATGTAAGTAAGATACTGTTATAAATTTACTTTTATGCAAGGTATGGTCATAAATTAACCCTATCATTTATGGCCTTAATCATTATAATAGGCAGCAATCCGATGTTGGCGCTTATGGTTATACACTGATATACCATGAGTTGTGTAAAACAGTCCAAGTCAACATTGTGGCTAAAGCTAAAACAACGCATTAATTTTTCATATTTTATTGAATTTATCATTTATTAGGAGCTTCTCATGGCTAACGAACGTACTTTATCTATCATCAAACCTGACGCAGTTGCTGGCAACCACATTGGCGCTATCTATAGCCGTTTTGAACAAGCTGGTCTAAAAATCGTTGCAGCTAAAATGCTACAACTTGATGATGAAAAAGCAGGCGGTTTTTACGCTGAGCACGCTGAGCGTCCATTTTACAACGACCTAAAATCTTTCATGATGTCAGGTCCAGTATTGGTATCAGTACTAGAAGGCGAAAACGCTATCGCTCAGCATCGTGAAATCATGGGTGCAACTAACCCAAAAGAAGCTGCTGAAGGCACTATCCGTGCTGACTTCGCTAGCAGCATCGACGAAAACGCAGTACATGGTTCAGATTCAGCTGAATCAGCAGCACGTGAAATCAGCTACTTCTTCAGCGATGATGAAGTTTGTGCACGTACACGCTAATATAGTAAACCAGCTATAAGCTTTTAGGGCATTCGATTTGTTTGAGGTAACTGCTATAATAAGACAGCTACGATTTAAACTGATCTTACCTGTATGAGTTTTATACTTGATGGACTATGGACGAATTATTTACAACATTGATTGTTTATAATTGGTTTGCGAGACGGCTTATATCTTATGGGTATAGGCCGTTTTAGCTATTATAATAATCCTATAGTCCAAGAATTACTAAACTGCGACGGTATTACCCTCATCAGATGTACTATTTGTACAATCTGCAGCCTTGTATCTGCTTTAGAGTTCTGTAATTATATTATTCATTGAAATTCTTAATGACTTGCCTCATTATTGATTTTACTTAGCGTTATCAATCCCTTATCAGCATGTTTTTGTTAATTCGAAGAACTGCGCTCATAGCGGATTGCTCATGCACTCACGTATGTATGGCAAAGCCCATATAAATAATTGCACCGCTTATCTAAGCTCCTGCAAAAAGGTTACCTATTATGTCAACTGTTCAAGCACCTACTCAGCACGTACCTGCTAAGATTACTGATAGCATCAAGCTAGTAGATGAGGCACATGCCAAAACCAATCTATTGGGTATGACGCAAGCGCAACTGGCTGATTACTTCAAGAGTATTGGTGAAAAGCCATTTCGATCTACTCAGGTGATTAAGTGGATTTATCAGCATGGCGTGACAGATTTTGAGCAAATGACCAATTTGAGTAAGTCATTGCGAGACAAATTATCGCTTAATGCTTGTGTGGTACCGCCCAAAGTGATTCATCGTCAATATAGTGATGATGGTACGCGTAAGTGGGTATTTGAAGTCACTGGCGGCTCGTTGGTTGAGACGGTGCTTATCCCTGCAGATGATAGCAAGTTAAATGGCCGTAAGACATTATGCGTGTCTTCGCAAGTAGGCTGTGCACTAGACTGTAGCTTCTGTAGTACAGGTAAGCAAGGGTTTGAGCGTGACTTGAGTGCGGCTGAGATTATCGGTCAGTTATGGGTCGCTAATGCGTCATATATGACAGATGAAAATGAAAGTTTAGAAAACGTCGACCATAGCCTATGGGAAAATAACGTCACCAACGTGGTGATGATGGGCATGGGTGAGCCGCTATTGAACTACAAGCCTGTAGTAGGCTCAATGGAGCTGATGCTAAGCGATCATGCTTATGGATTATCAAAGCGCCGCGTCACGTTATCAACTTCTGGTGTCGTCCCGAAAATGTATCAGCTAGCACAAGACATCGATGTGGCATTGGCCATTTCACTGCATGCGCCAAATGATGAGCTGCGTAATGAGTTAGTACCAATTAACAAGAAATATCCGTTAGAAGAGCTGATTGCAGCGGCAAAAAACTATGTCTATGATGTCAATCCACGTCATAAGAAGCACGTTACGATTGAATATGTGATGCTTGATGGCGTCAATGACAGTAATGAGCATGCCCATCAGTTAGTTGCTTTATTAGAAGGGTTACCAAGTAAGATTAACCTTATTCCGTTCAACCCATTCCCACATGCACCGTATGATAAATCAAGCAACAACCGCATCCATGCGTTTAGTAATATATTGAGCGAAGCGGGTTTTGTTTGTACGATTCGTCAAACACGTGGTGATGACATCGATGCCGCTTGTGGTCAGTTGGTTGGACAAGTTGCCGATCGTACCAGACGCTCAGCCGCGTGGCAGCAGAGCATTAAAGATCGTGAAAGCGTTTAGCACGTTCTCTAGAAGATAAACGTTATATTCGACTGGTATAGCGTTTTAGCTGTCTTTTGTCTGTCGCAATGGTAAGAAAATGTAGCAATGACTGTCAAGATTGCAGAACGTGGCAATTAATAACAACTAAATTGTACTTATAGGGGTTAAATCTATTAAACTGAGGCCTCGAAGATCGAACGCATTGAATCCCAGTTTTATGATGGCGGCCATGATGACTTCTAAAAATTCTTGTCAGTTCAAATATCAAAAATCATTTTCTAAATTTTATAAGCAGTCGAGTATCAGTGCTGCCCAAACCGCTTTGCCAAAGCGTGCAGTCCTGTTGGCAGTATTTGGCGTTCTTGTATTAAGTGGCTGTCAGACTACCCCGACTAATGATTTGCTAGGTAACTCTCCTTACCAAACATCTACGCGCGCTAGCAATGATCGAAATTTAGATCAGCAGGAAATCGCCCGTGTACGTACCTCACTTGCCGCGCAATACATCCGAAAAAATGAGCTTGATACCGCGCAGCAGCAGCTCGAAAAAGCCTTTGCTGCCGATAGCCGTTATGCGCCAGCCTATGATATGATGGGCGTTTTGTTGCAGCAAGAAGGCAGCCGTATCAATCTAGCCAAAGCTGATGAGTACTTCAAAAAAGCAATCGCACTAGATAAAGACTTTGTACAAGCACACAATAATTATGGCGTGTATCTGTCACAGACAAAGCGCTATCGTGAAGCAGCAGAACAGTTTGAGATTGCAGGGGCGACGCTAGGCTATGAAGGCCGTATTGGCGCGCTAGAAAACCTAGGTCGTACTTATCTGCAGTTAGGCGATAATAGTGCCGCTTCAAAAGCATTTTTACGGGCACTCGATGGCAATCGTAATAGTATTATTGCTCATATTGAACTGGTAGATTTGCTGCTCGACCAACAGCGTGTACCGCAGGCACAGAGACTGTATGATGAGACGCTGATATTGGTGCAGGGGCAGGGTATTAGCCCGCGCTTGCTCTTACAAGGTATCAAGCTTGCAGCAGCACAAAATAATATAACAACGCGCCAGCAATTGGCACAGCAGCTTTTATCCGCTTATCCGCTAAGTGATGAAGCAAAACAACTTAAGACTTGGCTTAACAATCCAGAGGCACCATGGAAATGATCACCCCATCATCTAACACTCAATCTAACGCTCAGGGATCATTTGGTGCCGTGTTGCAGCAAGCCCGTAAAAACAAGCAAGTAACTTTAGAAGCAGCGGCGGCTGAGCTGTTCATTCTAAAGCGTCATTTGGAGGCCTTAGAAAGCGAAAACTTCGCTGAGCTACCACAGGCTGCATTTGCTCGTGGTTTTGCGATTAACTATGCCAAATATTTGGGCTTAGATTCAGCAAAAATCGCTAGTAGCTTCGATGCCGCCTATCCTAATGAGCTAAAGGCCAAATCAGCCAGCAATATCGATACGCCACTGCGTCCAATGGGGACTTTGCAGCGTGATACTCATAACCGTATCCGCTTTAACCCGCTATTGATCATAGGCGTTATCGGATTGATTATCTTGGCGGTGTTCCTATTCCGTATGGTGAGTAACGCTAGCAAAGAAAACACGCAAGAGCCTGTATCAGCTGTTGAAGACATGTCAGCGATAGAGCAAGCCCAAGGTGCCGCCATCAATAGTGATGCAAGTGGCGTGGGTGCTTCTGGCTCTGCATTGAATTTAGGTACTGCTGCAACGACTGCTACCTTAAACCTTGTATTGACAAGCGACGCTGTGGTTAGTATCACGGATGCTTCTGGAAACAGCTTAATAAACGGTTCTCAGTCTGCAGGTAACTATGACTTGTCAGGTATGCCACCGTTTAATGTGCAAATTGATAATATCGACAATGTTAGCTTGATGCTCAATCAACAACCAGTTGCGTTAGATACGTATGCAACAGATAAGCAAGCTACTTTTGAATTGGCACCATAGTCAGTTGCATAAGCGCCAAATTTAAATAAAGCACTCATATGTTTGGATGAAGCATCCATGTGTTTGAATAAAGCGAATATGTGTAGGCTGATTTAGCTGGTTTATATTATATGTACAAAGGCCTAGGGCTTTTCTATTTTTGATTCAAGGATTTATGTATGTCAATGCCATCGCCTATTAATCGTCGTCTGACCAAAAAAATCTATGTCGGTGATGTCGCGGTTGGTGGTGATGCACCAATTAGCGTACAGAGCATGACCAACACTGACACCTGTGATGTAGCAGCAACGGTCGCTCAAATCGAGCGTTGTGTCGAAGCAGGTGCAGATTTGATGCGCGTATCAACGCCAACGATGGATACGGTCAAAGCCTTTGGTGAAATTCGCAAACTGGTAAGCGTGCCTTTGATCGCTGATGTGCATTTTGATCATAAAATCGCTTTGGCCGTTGCTGAAGCGGGCGCTGACTGCTTACGTATCAATCCCGGTAACATTGGTAGCGATGCCAAAGTACGTGAAGTAGTCGCTTGTGCCAAGTATCATAATATTCCGATTCGTATTGGCGTCAACGCTGGCTCTTTAGAAAAAGACATACAGCGTAAGTATACTGAGCCAACTGGCGAGGCAATGCTAGAATCGGCAATGCGCCATATTGATATTTTAGAGCGTCTTAATTTTGACCAATATAAAGTATCTGTCAAAGCCAGCAACGTGTTTTTGACATTGGATGCTTATCGCTTAATATCAGCGCAAATTGATAATCCATTACATTTGGGCGTGACGGAAGCGGGTGTCTACCGTACGGGCGCTGTCAAATCTGCTATTGCATTAGGTGGATTATTGCTAGATGGTATTGGCGATACCATTCGTATCTCGTTAGCAGCTGAGCCTGAAGAAGAGATTAAGATTGGTTTTGATATCTTAAAGTCGCTTAATATTCGTTCGAACGGTGTAAACTTTATCGCCTGTCCAAGCTGCTCGCGTCAAGAGTTTGATGTGATTAAGGTAATGACAGCGTTAGAGTCGCGCCTAGAAGATATTCGTGAACCGATGAATCTATCTGTGATCGGCTGTAAGGTGAATGGTCCAGGAGAGGCAAAAGAGGCCGATATTGGCATCGTTGGTGCTGCCCCTCGATCACTGGTCTATCGTATGGGTGAGAAAAGCCACCTTATCGACACAGACAATCTGGTTGATGAAATAGAAGGTATGGTTCGCGCCCATGCAGAAGATTTGGCAAAAAAACGTGAGAATGAAATCATTCGCGTAAAATAAGCCATAGAATAGATTGATACGTTAGGCTATACCGTCACAGTATTAATCACATACAACGCTTATTTAAGTACATAGAAAACAATAATAGAATACCTGTTAAACATTTAAGGATACGACCGTACCATGATCAAAGCTATCAAAGGTTTTAATGATATTTTGCCTGACCAATCAGCAAAGTGGCTGCATTTAGAAGCGATATTGGCTGATGTACTTGGTAGGTACGGTTACGAGCATATTCGCTTGCCTATCGTTGAACAAACGGATCTATTTGCGCGTGCTATTGGCGGCGCGACTGACATTGTCGAAAAAGAGATGTATAGCTTTACGGATAAATCTGAGCCGCCAACGCCGTTAGCGTTACGTCCTGAAGGCACAGCTGGAGCAGTGCGCGCAGTTATCGAGCACAACTTGCTACGCGGTGACACGCCCAAGCTTTGGTACATCGGTCCAATGTTCCGCTACGAGCGCCCGCAAAAAGGCCGCTATCGCCAGTTTCATCAGTTAGGTGTCGAGAGCTTCGGTAGTGCATTACCAGATGCTGATGCTGAGCTGATTGCGATGACTCATCTGATGTGGCAAGAGCTAGGTCTCAACAATGAGATGCGTTTGCAATTAAACAGTTTGGGTGAGCTGGATGAGCGCTATGCTTATCGCGAAGCATTGGTTGCCTATTTAACTGATAAAAAAGACCAGCTAGACGAAGATAGCAAACGCCGTCTAACGACTAACCCTTTACGTATCTTGGACAGCAAAGAGGCGAGTACGCAAGCAGTATTAGCAGATGCGCCAAAGCTTGCTGACTTCTTGGGTGAAGAGAGTGTGGCGCATTTTGAGCAGGTCAAAGCCTATCTGACTGCGCTTAATATCGATTTTGAAATCAATCCGCACTTAGTACGTGGCCTCGATTATTACAATAAAACGGTATTTGAGTGGGTAACGGATAAGCTTGGAAGCCAAGCCACTGTTTGTGCAGGTGGTCGTTATGATGGGCTAGTAGGGCAATTAAAATCAATCGGTACAGGTGGCAGTAAACCAGTCAAATCTGAGCCTGGTGTTGGTTTTGCAATGGGGCTTGAGCGTTTATTGCTACTGATAGAAGCGGTTGCGCCGATTGCTGATATACCTGCTTGTGATGTATTCGTTGTGGCTCATCCTGAGGTATATAGTGCTGGTATAAGCTATGCACAGAACTTACGTCACAGTCGTCCAGATGTACGAGTAAAGATGGCCAGTGCCACGAGTCTAAAAGCGCAAATGAAGAAGGCAGACAAGTCAGGCGCGGCATTGACAGTCATCATCGCCCAGCAAGAGCTAGATGATAATACGATTAGTATTAAAGATATGCAGACAGGTGAGCAAAAGACGGTCGTCCAAGATTGGCTATCAAATAAAGATAACTTCTCTCGTCGCTAACCGACTTTGACTAATCAGCTTTGTTTGTGGCACTAGCAATTTAATGTAAATTTTATCAGGTAAATATATATGGCTCTGACACCTAATTCGCCGAATGCAGATAACTCCATGCAAGCGCTAAAGCAATATGGTAGTTATATCGTCACTGCGATTTTGTTAGCACTGGCCGCCTACTTTGGTTGGACGTACTGGCAAAACAACCATGCGCGAGTAGATACCGTTGCCGCCGATCAATATGCTGATATTCAGCAGCTAAACGAAGAGGTTAAATTGGCCTCGCAAAACCCAGATTTAGAGGCAGAGGCTCAAGAAGCACTTACCCAAAGTCGTAGCCAGCTAGACAAAGATATTGATACTTTGGTCAGTACGCACGGTGAGTCGGTTTATGCATGGCAAGCGCTAATGATAAAGGCACGTCAACAAGTAGACAATGATGACTTTGCAGCAGCGACTGAGACATTCAAAAAAGCATTGGCCATTGATTTGGGTGATGCTGGTCTAGAAGCGATTACTCGTTTACGCTATGCAAAAACGCTGTTGGCCGCAGGTGATACAGATGCTGCACTATCAGAAGCAAACAATGACATGCCAAGCTCGTTTGAAGCAAGTCAGCAGGAGCTGCTAGGAGATATTTATTTAGCACAAGACAATAAAGATTCAGCGATTAAATCTTATAGCAATGCGTGGGAGCTATTACGTAGCCGTCAAGAAACGCGTGCAGTATTGGCATTAAAGATGGAAAGCTTAGGTATCACGGCTGAGCCGATTGCTGAGCAAACCAGTCTTATTCAAGAGCCATCTGCTCCTGAGCCATCGTTAGTGATGGATACCTCGAATGAAGTCGCTGTCGAAGCAGGGCAGTAAGTCAGTAGGATAGTATTGAAAGTTGGTAATCATCCAAAGCTCTTTTTTAATATAACCTAATGATTACTAATTTGCCGTTGGCCAATTTACCAATTAATAATAATTTATCTGTAATGAGAACATACAATGACTCAATCTATTCGCTCTAGCAAAATGTTAAACACCAAGATTATCAAAAAGACAGTCATGCATGTGGCCGTACTGGCAGTAATGAGCACGGCAGTGATTGGATGTAATCGCGGTATTAAGCCTGTCGTTAATGATCCGGTAAAATTGGTACAAATCGCTCAGCCGATTAGCGTACTACAGCCTGTATTTATTACCGATGTTGGCAACAAAAAAGCCAGCAAAAAGGATCCGCTAGATTTGCAAGTTGGCTATGCTAATGGTCAAATCGTTACTGCATCACGCGGTGGTGAGCTGTCAGGGTTTAATAGCGCAGGCGAGCGCGTATGGTCCATCAATGTTGACGATCAAATTACTGGCGGTGTTGCAGTAGATGCATTGAGCCAGACAGCTATCGTTAGTACTCGTGGTGGCAAGGTCATGGCGTTTGATAGCACGACTGGGGCAAAGCGTTGGCAGCAGCAGTTATCAGGCTCAGTTTTGACGCCAGCACTGATTACCAATAATCGTGTGGTATTATCAGCGAATGATGGTTTCTTACATGGTCTGTCGCTGCAAACTGGACAGTCAGTATGGCAGTTCGCCACTCAAGTACCTGCTATCAGCGTTCGCGGTAGCGCTGCGCCGACTTTATTAGACAATGAGACGGCACTTTTGGCGACAGCTGATGGTCGTTTGCACGCAATTACTGTCGATAACGGTCTTCCGCTATGGTCAAGACGTGTTGGCGTAGGCGCTGGTAGTAGTGAAGTTGAGCGCATGAGTGATGTCGATGGCAAACCTATCGTAGATAAAAATCAGTTATTTGCGATCAGCTATAGTGGTCAGCTATTAGGTATTGATTTGGCCTCACGTCAGGTGATGTTCGTCAATGAAATTGCGAGTCTCAAATCATTGGCGGTAAATACTCAGCAAGTTATCGCTACCAGTCTAGATGGCAAAGTAGTTGCTTATGATCGCAACAGTGGCGAGACACTCTGGGAAAGTGACGAATTGGCTTATCGTGATCTTACCAATCCTGTGATGATTGGCAACTATATCGCCATTGGTGATTTCGATGGCGTAGTGCATTTGTTTAACCCTGCTACGGGTAGCATCGTTAGTCGTGTAGAGACAAAAGGTGCGTTGACCAACTTGCAAGTTCAAGGTAGCCGTTTAATGACTCAAAGTACGTCAGGACAAGTTGCTATTTGGCAGTTAGTTCGCTAATAACTATGTAGATAGGTGCTTATCGATGACTAATGAAGTGTAATATTTCACTATAGCCCTTAAGCCTATTCTTGATTGTCATTTATAAAACACAAACGCTGCTTAGTCAGCGTTTAGTGCCTTGTGTAAATTGCTTGTTTAAACACAGGCTTTCGCGTACTCTATGCGACCGATGTGCTATCCATATATACTATTTATTTATGTATAATAGGTATAATGAAGCCATCCTATATACTATTTTTAATCGTAAAATAGCCATCTATTATTTTTGCTATTGTTCTATCATTCATTTTAATTCACGGTCAATTGCAGCATATCTATTACTATTGTTATGTCACTGGTTATAAGACTAACTGTACTGCCCGTCATTGTGCCTTTCACTGAGAGTAACCCATGAGTATCAAGCCTGTGGTCGCCTTAATTGGTCGTCCAAACGTCGGTAAATCCACCTTATTTAATCAGTTCACAAAAAGTCGGCAGGCATTGGTCGCTGACCTTTCGGGATTGACTCGTGACCGTCAGTACGGTGATGCAACTTATGAAGACAAATCCTTTATCGTTGTAGATACGGGTGGTATCGGTGAAGCTGACGACGGTAGCGGCAATATCGATGACTATATGTCTGAGCAGTCGCATACAGCAATTCATGAAGCAGACATCATCGTATTCGTCGTTGACGCTCGTGCCGGTATGATTGGCGCAGACGCTGAAATTGGTAAATTTTTGCATACGTTAGGCAAGCCTGTGTATGTTGTCGCCAATAAAGTCGACGGTGTACATGATGCAGCGCCTGCTGAGTTTTATGCATTAGGATTGGGCGAGCCGTATCCGATGGCAGCCAGTCATGGTCGCGGTGTGGGCAACTTGCTTGAAGTGCTAACGGCTGATATGCCTGAGCAAGAAAACATAGTAGAGCCAAGAGGCTTAAAGCTTGCCATTATCGGTCGCCCAAATGTTGGTAAATCAACGCTCGTGAACCGCCTGCTTGGCGAAGATCGAGTAGTGGTATTCGATATGCCAGGCACGACACGCGACAGTATTTATATTCCTTATCAGCGTGAAGGCAGAGACTATGTCTTGATTGACACCGCTGGTGTACGTCGCCGCGGTAAAATCGATGAAAAAGTAGAAAAGTTCTCTGTCATCAAGACCTTGCAAGCGATTGAAGATTCTAACGTAACCGTGATTGTCATTGATGCTCATGAAGGTATCGTGGACCAAGATTTGCATATGATTGGTTATGCACTTGACGCTGGACGAGCGTTAGTCGTTGCGATCAATAAATGGGATGGTCTAACGCAAGATCAAAGAGACTATATCAAGCTTGAAATGGATCGCCGTTTTAGCTTTATTCCTTATGTAAAAATACATTTGATTTCAGCATTGCATGGTACAGGCGTCGGTAATTTATATCCGTCTATCTTACGTGCGTATAAATCTTCGATGTTTGAAGTATCAACCAACCGTTTGACTCAGATTTTGCAAGATGCGGTAACGGCCAATCCGCCACCGACCGTTGCTGGTCGTCGTATCAAGTTGCGTTATGCGCATATTGGTGGCCACAATCCACCTGTTATTGTTATTCATGGTAACCAAACCAGTGCGCTTCCTAAGAGCTATCAGCGTTATCTGGAGAATCAGTTCCGTCAGGTATTTAAGCTAGAAGGCACACCGCTTAACGTTATCTTGAAGCAAAACGACAATCCATATGCTAACAAGAGCGACACGCCGACTAAAGCTAAAGCTCAGCAATTGCGTCAACGTGAGCGTAATAGATCACAGAAATTTACTACCAAAGATAAAAAGCCTCGTTAATTCTCGTATTTTAGGCGTTATATCTTTAGCTTTATGATTAATGTCATCGCGTTCGATAGCGCGATGACATTTTTCTATTAATACGCTATAGTTTGGGCTTATAAATAGCTATCTTAGTTTCAAAAAATACTCAAATGTCTTACTTATCACATCTTTAAAATACCTGTACTATAAATGAAAGCTGCACGCGACTCAGTAGAGTGATATGAACAACCGTTCGTCTCAAACCATCCCCGTACTTATCTGGCGTTCTGTCATACAAGCTGTCGTATTGGCAGTGCTGGCAGGTTTTTTGTTGCCTTTTCTTTATGGTTTAGTGCATCACTATCAAGAAAAAGAACAGCATATTCAGCAATTGGCATCGCTACTAACGACTAGCGCATCGACTGCAGATGGGGCAGATGTTGTGGCTGAACAAGTCAATATCTTGTTAGAGAATGAGCCGACTATTCAGAGTATTGTTTTCTATTCAACTTCTGAGCCAATTGAAGATATAGACCAGTCGCTTGCTGATTGGAAAAATGCTTTATTTGCGCATACGGTCAGTTTCAACTATCCAGTGATTAGTAAAGACCTTGATGCCAGTAGTATCGCGTCCAATAAGTCCGATTCCAATCAACAGTTAGCACTGACTTTATCAAACATTATGAGCGAATCGTCAGCGCCAGATGAGGTGACTGATACAGTTACCGAAAATAGCACATTGATTGGTTATATTAATATTACGATAGATGTAAAGTTGCTACGTTTACAGTGGTTCCAAAATATCCTGTGGTTATGGCTAACAACAGTTGTGCTGATTATTATTTTTGCTTTTTACATTTTCCGAAAACTTAATTGGCCAGTTAAAGATATTGAAGTGTTAACTGATGTTTGTGATATTGTCATAAACAACACAAATCTAGAGCAACTACCCGTCATTCCGCAGCAATTCAATTTTCAAGAACTGACCCAAATCAAAAAAGCATTAATTGTTTTATTCAATCGTTTACAAGAAGCACGGCAAGGTTATGAAACCCTTGCAGCTTTTGAACAGCAATTGCACAATAAAGATATGTCACTTGATGTGCAATTGCACAATTTTCAAAGCATGATTTCTCATGAGTTAAAAACGTCGTTGAATGCAATTGTAGGCGGTTTACAACTGTTAGATTATGAGACTCTCAGCAGAGAGCAAAAAGACGCGGTAGAGATTATCAGTAGTGGTAGTGATAAATTGGTATTGTCGTTAGATCATATTATACAGTTGAACCAGATCCAAAAAGGCCAGATAAGAATTCATAAAAATGAGTTTAACCCATTACAGCTAATCGCTGATCTGTTAGCTAAGTTTGAAAATATGGCTACGCAAAAAGGGTTAGAGTTAATCAGTAATATTCATCATATAGACTATAGCCTATATGGTGATTCAGAAAAAATATATCAGATACTATCGATACTGCTCAATAATGCGATTAAGTTCACGCCTGTCGGGAAAGTTACGATTACGTCGCAACTGACACATTTTAATAAAAGTAATCGTTGGCAGATTAGCGTGAAAGATACGGGTATTGGTATCAATAATGAGCACCTAGACGATATATTTAATCCGTTCTTTCAGGTAGATTCGTCGCAAACTCGCCAGTACGAAGGCTCAGGGGTTGGCTTACCGATTGTTAGACAAATGGCGCAGCTTATGGGTGCTACGATTGATGTTGATAGTGTGCTTGGTGTAGGTACACAGTTTACGCTGACCATAGCGATGCCCAATCAACAGCAATCAAAACAGCAGCGCTTATTGTCTGGTCTAACGATTATTTATTATTACTATCATGAGACAGGCTCCTTATTAAATGAACTGGAATATCTAGGGGCTACGATTATTTGTTGCCAAGGTAACCAACTCGTCATAGAGGAGATGCGTAAGCAGAAAGTTGACATGGTGATGTTTGGTGAAGATGTTTTCCCGGAAAAAGCTGCGATGGTAGCCAAACGTATCCGTAAGCATGAAAGCGATGAGGGCAGTAAGAGCGAGCATCGTGCGTTATTGGTATATTGGTATCCACAGCATCGGGCGCGCTATGTAGGCAGCTTTGAGTATGGTTTAAAAGCAGCTGGTATTGACTATTGTCATATTGCTACTTATAAGGACAAAGCGTTAAGCGACTTATTAAAACAATGGTTGGTTTGGACGTAGTACGGTTCTATTAAATCGGTGTTCCTAGTTAGGCTTATTTAATTTACTAGGTAGCATTTTTCATATTTTTTACTATCGAAGCACTGTTGAATTAAAGTAAGCATAAAAAGAAAAAAGACGCCCATTTTGAGGCGTCTTTTTTTAAACAGTTTTTAGCTGGAATTGCTTTTTAAAGGTTTCTCTTAGAGAAGATTCTTTACCCAGCGTACGATATGTTCCCAAGTACGGCTCATAAAGCCTGACTGTTCGATATCGTTGGTTGCAATGATAGGAACTGAGGCTACCGCTTTACCATCAATGACAGCCATCATTTTACCAACTTCCTGACCTTTTTTAATCGGTGCTTCTAAACTCTCAGGAATATCCACCACTGTGGTAATTTTGTTTTTCTGGGTTTTACTGGTTAGGATTTGCAAGTTGTCGCCAGTTGCAAGCTCTACCTCGTCAGCTTCTCCAAACCATACTGGAAGCTTACTAACGAACTGCCCAGCAGGCGCCTTGGTAACCGTTGTAAAGTGACCGAAACCCCAGTTAAGTAGTTCGCGTGACTGATCAGCGCGAGCCTGTTGGCTCTTGGTACCCATAATGACAGAGATTAGACGCATGCCTTCACGGTTGCTTGATGCAACCAAGCAGTAGCCTGCCGCATCAGTGTGGCCAGTTTTCAGGCCATCAACAGTAGGGTCGGTAATCAGCAGAGCATTACGGTTACCTTGGGTAATACCGTTATAAGTGAACTCTTTTTCTGCGTAGATACTATAGTAGTCGCCGCTGTTTTTGATAATAGCGCGAGCAAGTTTAGACAAATCTAAAGCAGACGCTAAATGACCTTCATCAGGCATACCCGTAGCATTGACAAAGTTAGAGTTCTCCATGCCAATCTTTTGTGCTTGTTCGTTCATCAATATTGCAAATGAGGCTTCGCTACCAGCAATATGTTCAGCCATGGCTTTCGATGCATCATTACCTGATTGAATAATAATACCGCGTAGCATATCGATGACGCTGGCGGTTTTGTTCACAGGCACATACATACAAGATTGGCTGCTGCTACCACGGCACCATGCGTTTGGACTCATCAATACCTGTTCATCTTCTTTCAGGTCGCCTGATGCTAAGCGTTGCTCAATGATATAACTGGTCATCATCTTAGTCAGAGATGCTGGCGGCAGCGCCTCATTGGCGTTCTTTTGAGCCAAAATTTCGCCAGTGTTATAGTCCATCAACACATAGGCAGTATTGTCCATTTCAGGTGGTTGAATGGCTGCGTTTGCCACTACTGCACTCATCGAGATACTTACACCAACTACCAGCTGTATCAGCTGATTTTTTACACGCTTTACTGTCATATATCATTACACCGCATCATGGAACCAAATGTATCTATCGCTTATGTTTTGTACCTATTTCCATACATTATTTTAAGCAGCATGTCTTAAATGCAGTGTTTAAAATAATGTATCGATGAAAATAGTAACGCCTACACAATAGACATAAAATTAACGCCTTATCTTAGCAAAATGACTACCGATGGGGAATCGATAAATGCAAAAATAAGGCAAGTTTGAAAAGAAAAATGAAGGCCTATCATATATTTGTCGTGTCTATCATCTGACCAGTCTCTGTAATAAAAATTTAACGCTCACAAAAAAGCCTGCTCCACTGCTTGTGAATAACAAGTAAAGTGACAGCAAGCTTTGATGCTACAGATATCTAGACAATCAGTTGATAATATTTGCTTAATTGATGTTATAAAGAGTACATAGCTTTTATTTTATTATCATTGATACCAATATTATTAACACATTAAGCAGAGGACGCTAGTTATTGAATTAAACTAGCTAGTTGTCTAATAATCCGCGTTTGCCAAATCTTCACATAGTGCTTTGTTTTCTTGCTTTGAGAATCCCATCGTCCAACTACGAATACCTTGTAGTATCTGGCGGTAGTCTTGCTGTGTAGATAAGTATTGAATAGCCGCTTTTGGATCTTCTAGAGAAGGCATTAGCTCATGTAGCTGTACGGTGTACGACTTATAGAACCGCTGTTTTTGCTTACCATTTAGCATTGGTGGGCATATCTCTGATAGTACCTGCATCACCGCAATTTCGTGCTTAGTGATATTGATGCCAGACATGTCTAGCGGAATGGTAGTGCCAGAGTTATTCGCAGCATTAGAAGCTTGAGACAGCATAGCAACAGACGTTATCAGTCCTGCAATCCCAACTTTTGAGGCAGTATTTGCTATCACAGAAGCTATAGATAATATCGATTGTTTATTCATTCAGTATTACACTCGCTCGTCTTTATTTAATGGTCATATGTTAATCGGTAAAAAAACAAAAGTCACATAAAATATTGATTTATGTGTAGATATCTTGTGAGCCAAAACCATTTTTTAGCAACATATCAGTAGCATACCCTAATGACGTTACTTCAGTATCAGTACATCAGTTTGTATTGTTGTGGGGTGTTGCGTATTGTAACGCGATGCTGAATCTACTGGTTGTCATCCGCTCTATACAAATATTGGTCACGTTATTTTTCTCATATAATCATTAGCATAAGAAGAACATGATACTTTGCTAATGACAGGGTTCGTGTCTATATATTATTCAGTTATAATCGCCCATGCTATCAAAATGATACTTTTTCGTTAGACTGAGATGTCATGTCATTGAAGAATTAGAGTATCATGTTTTCATTTTAAATATGAGCATCGTTCTTTGATGGCTATCTTGAACAGACATGGCACGATAGCAGAATGATCAAATAGAGATGTAGAAAAATCGGCAATAAAATATTAACCACATACTGAGCAGAAATGAGATTTTTAATTAGTAATGATGACGGTGTATATGCGCCAGGATTATTGGCACTATCTCAAGCATTATCGACTATTGGTGAAGTGATGGTCGTCGCCCCGAACGATGAACAAAGCGGTTATGCCAGTGCGTTAAGTGTTTCAAGACCACTGCACACGCATCAGTTGCCTTCTGGATTTGTAGCGGTAAATGGTTCACCAGCTGATTGTGTTTATCTAGCAATCCATGAGTTGTATCGTGATACTGACTTTGACTGCGTGATTACAGGCATTAACTCAGGGGCTAACTTGGGACAGGATGTGATGTTCTCTGGTACGTTCGGTGCTGCATTGACTGCGCAACTATCTGGTATTCCTGCTATAGCAACGTCTTTGGTAGGCGGAGGTGTCAAAAACGGCGGGCAAGAATCAGCCAGTGATTATCAAGTGGCCGCACATGAAATCGTCAAGCTGCTTACTGAAACTTCGGTTTTAGAGATGCTCAAAAGTTTGCCCTATCATGTATTAAACGTTAATATTCCTGATGTGCAGCATGCCGATGATATCAAGGGTCGAAAAATAACCTCGCTAGGCCATAAGCAGGCTGCTCAGCCAGTACGCCATATGATAGACCCACGCGGTCGAGATGCGTATTGGTTGTCTCTACGAAAAGGTAAAAATGAGCGACCATTAGAAACATCAATCAATGCGGTACAAGCAAAGCAGGATATGATGATAGATTATCAAGCTGTAGCGGCAGGGTATGTCAGTTTGTCACCAGTACGCCTACATCATACGCCAACGGCAGCGCTGGATAGATTATCAACACTCGCGCTATAAATTCTATAAGATATAATCCATACCGGCTTATTAAACACTGACGTGTTATGAGAATATCAGAAGACTCTTGTATGGCATTAAGATCTTTTGAATGATTAAACAATGAATGAGCAACACAAAGAATAGGAACCTTGTATGAAAAAAATCATAGCTGGATCGCACCTTGTTAAAGCCGCGTTGATTGGTACTATGGCAGTCGCTACTCTATCTGTCGTCGGCTGTGCAACGAAGCCTACCTATCAATCAGCAAACCAAGCAGGTCCTAAGATTATTACTAACGCGCAAGGCGTCCCTAACTATCACCGTGTACAACGCGGCGATACGGTCAGCCAGATTGCAGCGCGCTATCGTCTGAACTACCGCCAAATCGGAGCGATGAACAATCTAGATAGTAAATACACCATCTATAGTGGCCAATGGCTCAAACTATGGCAAGGCAATGTGGCAACCACTGCAAGTAACAATAGCTACAGTGCTCCAGTTCAAACGCAACCAACTTATACGCCACCTGTGACCCAATCTCAAATACCAGCCTATGAAGCCACTGCCAACTCGACCTCTGGTTATGATTACCCTACGCGCAACCCAGTAACTCGTAACATTGACCCTGCTGCGGGCAATATGGGAATGTGGTTTGCAGGCAAAGTTGGTGATCCAGTACTTGCCAGCCAATCAGGAACTGTGCTTTACTCAGGCAACGGTCTGCCAGAGTATGGCAATCTAATTATGATTCGTCATAGTGATAACTACATCACAGCCTACGCGCACAATAGCCAATTATTGGTGCAAGAGGGCGATACAGTACAGCGTGGTCAACGTATTGCCAGTATGGGCAGCAGTGGTCAGACCAATGAGGTAGGCTTAGAGTTTCAAGTTCGCTTAAATGGTAATCCTATTGACCCACGTAGCGTACTTGGGCGTTAGACTTAAATAATAGCTACGGATAGCTTGGCCACTGTGAGCCATTTTATTTATTCATGTTTGAGATTTTTTATGAGATTAAAAAAGCAATACCTCACCCTTATGCCAGCATTAGTGATGGTTGGGTGTACAAGCCAGCAGGCAATGCAAAGTAAGCCTGTTCGTCAAGGCGGCGTTGAGATTACTCAAACCCAAACCGTTCAGGTCAAACCAACACCTGCACCAGTCGTAAAACCGCAGCCTGCGCCAAAGCCTAGCTATAGTAGCTTTTCTGATTGGAAGTCAGACTTTTCTATGCGGGCCATATCGTCAGGCTATGATGCCCAAGTGATTGGTCGATTGCTTGATTCTGCTTATCTAAACCAGCAAGTCATCTCATTAGATTCAGGTCAGCCCGAGTTTTCCAAGATGCCGTGGGAATACGTAGATTCTGCGGTATCAAGTGGACGCGTCAGTGTAGGGAAGCGTAAATTTGCCGAACAGCGTGCTTATTTGTCTCAGCTAGAGTCTCAGTATGGGGTCAATGCAGAGATTATCGCTGCGATATGGGGCATGGAGTCATCGTATGGCGCTGTGACCGGTAATAGTGATTTGCCAAGTTCGCTTGCCAGCCTTGCCTATGATGGTCGTCGTCAAGAGTTTGCTGAAACGCAGTTGCTATCGTTAGCGACACTGCTACAACGCGGTGATGTATCATGGTCACAGTTGGACGGTTCTTGGGCAGGTGGTATGGGACAAACCCAGTTTATCCCTGAGACTTGGCTCAAACAAGGGGTCGATGGTGATGGCAATGGACATCGCAATCCTTGGGCGACTGGTGATGCACTAGCCTCGACAGCCAACTATCTGAGTAACTCAGGTTGGGTTCGTGGCTTAGCGCCATTTTACGAGGCAACGGTGCCAGCCTCGTTTGATTACTCAGTGGTTGGTAGCAAACAACCTGCGGCTAGATGGGCGGCGATGGGCGTCGATACGATAGCGGACGTTTACTTAGATGCCAATACTCAGATGGAGCTATGGTTACCTGCTGGTAAAGACGGTCCAGTATTATTGCTGAGCCCAAACTTTGATGTGATTAAAGTCTATAACAACTCATCAAGTTATGCGTTGGGTGTTAGTCTGCTAGGCAAAACGATTAATGGACAAAGCGGGTTGCAAAAGTCTTGGCCTCGTTATGAGCGTCCATTATCGACCACGCAAGTGACTAACCTACAACGTCGTTTGACTAGTATGGGTTACGATACCAAAGGCGCTGATGGTATCGTGGGTACCAATACTCGTATGGCATTCCAGCGTTGGCAAGCAGATAATGGTCAAACGCCAGATGGATTTATTACTCAAAACAGTGCGTCCTCACTGGCTGGATGGTGAGGTAGGCTGAGGGTATTTATACATTGTATAAAAGCGGCTCTTTTTAATCGTGCTTAGCCATTATTAATTAGCCACTAGCCAACAAACGATAATT